>JANLZV010000594.1:0-13981 GCA_031366425.1 Pyrinomonadaceae bacterium
CGGGCTTAGCTTCAGCGGCAGGACTGGCGGAAGGCGAGGCGGATGGTGCCGGAGACTTCGCCGGATCTTTGAGTTCCTTGTTGATGTCTTTCGCCGGAGACTTCGGCTCTTCGCCGGGGTTCCCCATCGGCTTCGGCGCATCATCCTTCGCCACTGTTACTTCATCGCTTTCGGGCGGGAAGGGATGCTTCACGTCTTTGCGCAGGGCCATCGCATAAATGTAGCCGGTGCGATTAGTAGCGTAGTTGAATTCGATTTGGGAAATCTGCGGCTGAAACTCGCGGTCGCTGAGATAGTAAATGTAGTTTCCCGACGGGTCCCAGGCAGGGTTCGTCGAGTTAAACATGTCGTCGGTAACGCGGCGCACACGCCCGTCAGCCGAGCTCCAGATCCGAATCGCCGCATAACGATTCACGTTGTCGTCCATGCTGAATGCGAGAAAGTTGCCGCGCGGCGACCAGACGTAGTCGCGAATCTGGCCGTGCGGCGCGTCGGCAATCTCAGTCACTTTTCGATCGGAAAGCGTGACGACATAAAGCTTGCCGTCTTTATCGCTAAAGGCAATGCGTTTGCTGTCAGGCGCCCATTCCGGTTGATAACGCATGACACCACCACCGCGGGTGATCTGCTCGGCGGGTTTCAAACCGTCCTGCGGCGCAATGTAAAGTTCTTCTTCGCCGCTCGCGTCAGAGATGTAAGCGATGCGCGAACCGTCCGGCGACCATGAAGGCCACTTGTCGTGCGCTCCCGAAGAATGCGTCAGGTTGCGGGTTGGTCCCTTTTCGATAGGCGCGGTGAAAATATCGCCGCGCGCATTGAAGATCGCGCGTTCGCCTTTGGGACTCAGACCAACGGATTCCATAAACGCGGCCACCGGAATCCGGCTCGGACGCAGCGCGAGTCCTTCATCCGGAACTGAGATCGAAATGGCGCTGCTGCGACGGCTCTTCGTGTCCATCACCTGTAGTTCGCCGTTTAATTCGTAAACGATGTGGCCTTCATTGTCGGAGCTGGGCCAACGCACGTCCCAGGTTTTGTTGCTGGTTACCTGAGTGGTCTTGCCGTCCGAGGTGCCGTAAGCGTAGAGATTAAAATGGCCGTCGCGATCAGAGTTGAAGTAGACCGTGTCGCCTATCCACATCGCGTCGCGCGTGGGTCGCGGGCCTTCAGTGATCTTTTTCGTTGCGTAAGTCTTGAGGTCGAAGATGTAGAGACTGTTGGCCTGGCCGCCGCCGTAGCGTTTCTCCGAACGGAAGTCGCGCGACTGAGGAGAGAAAGCGATCTGATTGCCATCAGGAGAATAGTCGCCCGAGCCCGCTTCCGGCATCGGGAGCACTTCAGCTGGGCCACCTTCGACGGACACTGAATACAAACGGGCAAGCGGCAAGGACCACGAGTCGCGTTGCGAACGGAAGAGAATGCGCTTGCCGTCGCGGCTCCAGCCGTGCACGTGGTTGTCCCAACCCCAACGCGGCGTTAGAGGTCCCTTGGCCGGATAGAAAGTTAACTGTCGCGGGATGCCGCCCATGGCTGAGACGACGTAGACTTGCTCGTCGCCGTCATACTGTCCGGTGAAGGCGATCCACTTGCCGTCTGGCGAAAATTTCCCGAACACTTCCATGCCTGGATGCGAAGTGAGCCGGATGGCGGCACCGCCTGAAGATGCAGCAGTCCAAAGATCGCCGCCATAAGTGAACACCACGCGATCACCGTGAATGTCGGGAAAGCGGAGCAACTTCGTTTGAGCGCCGGCGCTGGTGGCGAAGATGAATCCGGCGAAGACGATGGCAAGAAAACGAATCGAGTTAGGGAAGTACTTTGTAGGCAAGAGAAAATCCTCCGTGGAAACGCGTAGTAGGACAGGCATTCCTGCCTGTCCATTTTCGACAACTGCGGGACAGGCAAGAATGCCTGTCCTACTTTCAAGTCTATTTTCGGTTCTTAAATGCGTCGTTTAAATCTGTATGACGACTGGTCAGCGGCACTTCGCGGCCGTCGATAAAAAGGTGTCGCACGTGGGTGCGCGTCTCCAGCAGATCGCCGTCAGTCACCACGAGGTTGGCCATCTTGCCGACTTCAATTGAACCCATTCGATCTGCCACGTTCATGATTTGCGCGGGGTAAAGCGTGACGGCCTTCAGAGCTTCTGTCCGGGAAAGACCAAACGCGGCGGCCATCCCGGCGTAGAACGGAAGGTTGCGCACGTTTGCGCCATTGTCACCGCTGGAAATGCAGAATCGCACGCCTGCCTGCTGGAGCTTCCCGGCGGTCTCATAAAGGCTGTCGTAAAAATCATCTTCGCGCGCCGGCAAATCCAGAATGCCGGTCAGGATCACCGGAACGTTTTTCTCCTTCAACAGCTCGGTAACCTTCGCCGCATCGTCGCCGCCGAGAATGATTGGTTTAAGTTTCATCTCGGAAGCAAACTTGATCACGCTTCGCAAATCGCTCTCGCGCTCGGCGCGAAAAATTACCGGACGCTCACCGCGCACGTAAGGTACGAGCGCTTCGAGCACTACACTCCGGTCGGGCCGCGGCAGAGACTTGTTCGCGGCATAAGCATCCTGGGCGCGGCCGTAGGCTTCTGCCTCACGCA
This sequence comes from Pyrinomonadaceae bacterium, assembly GCA_031366425.1. GTDB lineage: Bacteria > Acidobacteriota > Blastocatellia > Pyrinomonadales > Pyrinomonadaceae > PSRF01. The sequence continues at coordinate 2,597 of JANLZV010000594.1, forward strand.
AGAAGATGCGAATCTGTTCAACCTGCCGGTTTGCCGTAGCGAGAGCTTCAGTCAGATTGGTTTGCGTTTGCTCGCTGAAAAAACCGCCGCCGCCACCCGAACTAGTGCGCGGATAATTAATCACCAGCACCGCCTCAGGCACCACCGCCATTTCCATCGGGCTGGTCCCGACCAGATTCAGAATCGCGCCCTGACCCGAGATCAAACCTCCCGACGGAAGCGAGACTGCGCTCGTCACGCCATCTACCCGGGTGACGCCGATGTGTGCGCTATGCACGTTAACCGCGACGATCGCTTTTGCGTTTGGATTTAGATCGCCGACTTCGGCAGTGTCAACTGTTCCCGCGGCGCCCTGGCCCACTTCAACCAGGCCCATCGCGGTGCCGGCGTCAATCATGCCCGGGTAAACTGAGAGGCCGCGCGCATCAATGGTCGTCGCGCCCGCAGGGACGGCGACGTTGGTGCCGACGGCTTCGATTTTTCCATTACGAATTATCACCGTGCCGTTTTCAATTTCCGGCCCACTGACAGTAACGATGCGGGCGTTGCGGATTGCATAGACGCCGCGAGGCGGCATGACGCCCTGCTGCGAGGTTGGGTTGCCGGGTTGCTGCGCGAATATTGCCGTCAGGCAGGCGAGCATAATCCCGAGAACTGAAGGTAGTTTTTTCACGGCTGGTCTACCTCCTGCCCATCGCCATCAAGATCGTCGTCATGTGCCGGTCGCCGGCCGCGTGGAGTGCGCGGCGATGCGCCACCTGCGGGCGGACGATTCGGTTCCGCAGCTTCGAGCCTCGCGCGTTCCTGTTGAACTTCAGCGCGTCGCGCCAGGTCCTGCGCGCGGTCAAAAAATATCTGCCCGTCGATGATGGTCGTGTCCACGCGCGCGTAAACACTCAGCGGGTGGCCATTCCAAATCCCGAGGTCCGCGTCCTTGCCAACTTCGATCGAGCCCACGCGATCCTGTATCCCAAGTTGGCGCGCCGGGTTCCAGGTGATCAGCTTAAGCGCCTCTTCTTCGCTGAGGTCGCCATAGCGCATTGCCTTGGCCGCCTCGATATTCAAACGTCGGGCGCGCTCATCGGAATCAGAGTTCATGGAAACAACCACGCCGGCGCGGGTCATGATCGCGGCGTTGTAGGGAATTGCGTCGTAAGCTTCGATCTTATAAGCCCAGTTGTCGGCAAAGATTGACGCGCCGGCGCCATGTTGGGCGATTTCCTTCGCTACTTTGTAACCCTCGAGCGCGTGCTGAAAAGTGCGAATCTTAAATCCAAACTCGTTTGCTACATTGATCAGCATCAGGATTTCGTCGGCGCGGTAACAATGCGAATGGACGAAACGCTTTCCTTCCAAAACCTCGACGAGTGGTTCGAGTTGAAGGTCGCGTCGCGGGGCGATCAGATTCTTTTCGCCGCGGCCCACCGCCGCGCGGTATTCGGTCCACGTCTTTTGATAATCGCGGGCGCGGGTGAAGGCGTCGCGAATCACTTCCTCCACGCCCATGCGCGTAGCCGGGTAGCGGCGTTGTTGTCCCGCTTGCGGCTGGAAGCTCGAGCGTTTCGGGTTTTCGCCGAGGGCGAATTTGATCCCGGGCATGGCTCCGGGGAAAATAAACTCCTCGACCGGCCGGCCAAACTTAATTTTCACGACGGTATTCAAACCGCCAATCGCGTTTGCCGAACCATGCAACAGGTTCAACGTAGTCACGCCGCCCGCCAGTTCGCGATAGAGATCGACGTCGTTAGGATTTAGCACGTCGCGCGTGCGGGCCATCGAGGTGACTGACAGGCTGCCTTCATTGATCGTGTCGAGCATCGAGTGGGAATGGCAGTCGATGATTCCGGGCATTACATATTTGCCGGTGCCGTCGATCACGCGCGCGTCGGCGCTGGCCTTGAGATTCTTACCAACGCCTGCGATCTTGCCGTCGCGAATCAGCACATCAGTGTTAAGAAGAGTGCCGCGAGTGATGGTCAACACGGTCGCATTGCGGATCAGCGTCTCGCGTGGCGCAGCCGTCGCCTGGTTCCGATTTTGGGTGGCGGCCGTGGCGGTCCCGGAGGACCACGGCGCGATCCCGAGTGTCAGGATGCAGGCCAGAAAGTAAGTTAGCGATCGTCTCATCATCACAGCCTTTTTTGTGAATACCGGGCTAATGTCGCACTAGGGCGTTGCCGCGCGCGTGCCGGTAAACGATCCGGGCGCGCGTCCGACGATCGTTACCGTTCCCTGCATGTCGTTTCCGCTGAGCTTCCCGGCAAATAAAGCTTCCGTGGTTTGCCCGTCGAGGTTGATCGGAACTGTAAACCGAATTTGTCCATCAGCTCCGGCTGAACCTGCGGCAACTTCGCCATTGCCAAGTCCACCCTGAATGGATCCGCGCAGCCGTTCGCCCTCCTGTTGGAGCGCGAGGGTAACGGCGACATCACCAGAGCCGAGATCGATGTTGAGCGCCCAACTGCCGGTTGCGACGGGTACCGATATTGATCCGCCGCCGGCGCCGCCACTCGCGGAGGCGGGTCTCAAATCAACTGGCCGTCCATCGATGAAGACGTGGACTATTGAGCGATTACGATCAAACAGATCGCCGCGGGTGACGACAAGATTGGCAATCTTGCCGGTTTCGATTGTGCCCAGCCGATCTGAAACACCGAGAATCTCCGCCGGCCAAATAGTCAAAGCGCGCAGCGCGTCGGCGCTACCGAGTCCGTTGTCGATGGCGCGGAGGAGATTGGTATGGAAGTCCGCGATGTTAGCCATGCCGCCCGACTGAAACGCAAACCTGGCGCGGGTGGCGACGAGTTTCGTCGCGGCCTTCGGCGCGTCAACCCGTTCACGCAAAACGCGCAGCGGTTCCGGATCTGCTTCGGGCAATGCGGCGGTAGTACGTCGGGGAAAATTCAGCGACAGCAAGACCGGGACTTTCCGTTCGCGCAGGCGGTCCGCCACCTTCGCTGACTCCAGACCTCCCGCAATGATCGCTTTTAGTTTGAACTCTTCCGCGAGATCGAGCGCGCGGGCGATTTCACGTTCGCGGTCGGCATACATCACCACCGGCATCACGCCATCAAGCACCGGCAAGAGGGCCGCTAGGGATCGGTCCTGATCAGGACGTCGCATTCCGCGCGGCGCACGTTCATAAGCCTGCTGCATTTCGCGATACCGTGCCGCGTCGATCAGCATTTGTCGCAGCACCGCAAACACGCCCATCAACGAAGTCGGGTAACCTCCGGAACGCAATGGAGTGAAACCAACGTGGAGCGCTACCGGAGAGCGGACGATCATTTGTTGCGGGGTGTCGCCAGCCAGGTTGATCAGCGCAGACTGGCCCATCCATATTCCCTGGCGCGGCGCGGTCAGCGCGGTGGTGATTCCCAAGTTGCGGGCCGCCTCGATCTGTTCCCCTCCCGGCCGCAGAAAGTCTTCAGCTAAAACTTCAGGCTGCAATCCCGCCGGTTGCGAAGAATTCAGAGCTACGGTGGTCGACGCCGGTGAGCGATTTTGTCCGAACCCGCCGCCTGCGGCGGGAGAACTGGACGGGGACGGCGACGGCTGTGGAATTCCCAGAGATGTATTGGCGTCGATGAGTCCGGGATAAACGGTCAAGCCTGCGCCATCGATGATGCGGGCATCGGCGGGCGCGTTGACGTTTGGTCCGACAGCAGCTATCAACCCGTCGCGGATGACGACGGTACCGCGTTCGATCGGACTGCCGGAGACAGTGACGATCCGAGCATTTGTGATCGCGTAGGTGTCGAGAGAGGTGCGCTGCGCGTGGTTAACCAGCGGAATAAACGCTGCGGTGAGCAGCAAGATAACTAAGGCAGCGGCAATCCGCGGATAGACTCTGGGCATAGATGATCGGATTCCAAACTTAATCAGGCGTCGCTCACCAGGCAGGAAGGGGGCCTGCCAACCAGTGTTACTTTAGTAAAGAGTGTTGAGAGCTTAGCGCAGAAACAGGCAAACAGTAAATAACCAGGAGCGCGGGCCCGCCCCCGCCCGCAGTTTGAGTTGCCTTCAATTTAGGAGCGCGGGCGCCCCGCCCGCAGTTTGAGTTGCCCTCAATTTAGGAGCGCGGGCGCCCCCGCCCGCAAATATTCTCTGTTCAATAGCGGGCGAGGGCGGCCGCGGTCCCATGAGATGACAAGATACTTGTAAAAACCAAAACTCCGCTTGCGGATTGATAACCTACCAAGACTCTAATGACGGACCTATCATTTTCTCCCAAATCGGATGACTCTTGCCGAAGATAGAAATAAATCCGTACTGCGAGCGGCAGGCTGGCACAGCCGTGGTTACCTACCCCACTTTGACGGACGCGACGTTGTGCAGTTCATTACCTTGCATCTCGCTAATTCGGTACCGAAGAAAGTAATCGACCGCTGGACACAAGAGTTGAACTCCAGTGATTCAAAAATGAATAGATTGATTCTACGGAGCCGCAATGAAAAGTATGCTGACCTTGGATATGGTGAGGCTCCGCTAAGGAATCATCTGCTCGCTGAAATGGTTCAGGAAACTCTTGTAAGAGATGACGGTACGAAATATCGATTAAGCGCTTGGGTGGTGATGCCCAACCATGTTCACCTGCTCGCCAGGAGGTCCGGAGATTACTCATTGTCGGACATCATGCAATCTTTTAAGTCCATCACGTCGCATAAAGCGAATCGACTGCTGGGACGAAGTGGCCAATTCTGGATGCGGGACTATTTCGACCGCTATATTCGAAATCAGGAACACTTCTTTAAGGCGATGAGGTACATCGAAACCAATCCAGTTAAAGCGGGGATTTGTGAAAAACCGGAGGAATATAGATTCAGCAGTGCTTGGTTTAAAGGCGAGCGGCCGCCGAATGCGTGATTATAAACTTGTCTAGGAGCGCGGGCGCCCCCGCCCGCAGTTTGGGTTGCCTTCAATGCGGGCGAGGGCGCCCGCGGTCCGAGGAGGTATTTCAATGGGAGCAACGGCGCGCGCGGTCGGGGGAGGTTTGAGTTACCACTTCACGGTGCCTTCTTTGGAGGTATCGATTTGAGCTTCCTGCTGCATTTCGCTAAACAGATATCCTTTGAGGTTATCAAACAGGAAATCCTGCGCGTCGGGCTTCATCAGATCGAGCCCGTAGTGATTAATGATTTGGGTCTGCTTTTGCAACCAGCCGGCCCAGCAGGGCTGACAGATCTCGGTTGCGATCCGTTGACCAAGCTCGTTCGGAAAAGGAGCGAAGCCAAGCGGCGCGCGCTTCTCTCCGCAGTGCTTGCATTTGATTGTGTCTGCCATTCGAATCTCCTTCAGGGATGAGCAGAGTCTACCACGGCCAGGGATTGATTCGCAGATCGCCCCCTTAGAGCCATTAGCGCCTTCGCCAGGATTCGTCGTGAAATATCGAACTGTCTACACCTGAGCTTCGAGAATTGCTTTGATGACTTCGTCGTCTTTGGGCCGGAAGAGTCCTAGCGGGCGCACGTCTCGATAACGAATCATGCCGGTTGCGTCGATCACAAAAACCGAGCGTGCCACCTTCCCGGGGATTAGCGAACGCGCCCCGTAAAGATTCGCCACTTCGCTGGCCGAATCTGACAACAGACGCAAGGGCAGCTCGTGATGTTCGGCAAACTTCCGATGTGATTCCACCGAGTCGGTCGAGAGACCAACCACTTCGGCGCCAGTTCCCGAATAGTCTTCCCAACGATCTCTCACCGAGCACATCTGCCGAGTACAGATAGGCGTCTCGTCGCCGGGATAGAACAGGAGCACTACCACCCGGCCGCGTTGGTCGGACAACCGCCAATCTTTTCCGTTGCCGTCCGGGAGGGTAAAGTCGGGCGCCGTCGCGCCAACTTGCGGACTATCTTGTTTGCTCATAAGCACCTCTAAGAATAGAACTAACGTTTAGGTCCGAGTCCGCAGCCACTCAGTGCCGGCCGGGCAAATCCCCACAAAGTTACACATCTGGCAATGCCGGGCCGGTCTCACCGGAAAATCCTCCGGCTCTGACGAAGAAATAATCGCCATCATCGCAGAATCAATGGCGCTGGTGCACGATTCTTTTGAAAGCAAATCCTCGCCGAGGTGAAACTCGCGGTTCGGATCGAGAAAATGCAAGGTGGAAATTATTGTGGCAGTCTCCGCCGATGAAGGCATCAATTCACTTACCGCAAGGGCATACGCCTGCATCTGAAGTTGATAATCCTCAGCGGCGTGGCCAACTTGCTCTTCGATAGAGAGATCGTCTGTCCTTACCTCGGGCGCGGTCGTTAGGGGTGCGTTGAAGTCAAAGGCAATCTGCTCGCGCGCTAGCCGCGAACTCGAACGTCGCGCCGGTATTTCCTCTCTGCTACTGGCGACTGCTGATGTTTCAGCGGTTTGACGCGGGGCGCGCATGCGGTTGGTCTTGAAGTCAATCACTTCGACCTCAAAACGCCCGTCGCCAGGGTTAGTTGTGGGGTTAATCAGAAGCTTATCGATGGCGCCAGTCAGGATTCCTAGCGGACGGCGCAGACGGAAGCCCAGTTCGCTCCAGAGACCGGCGGCCAGCTGCCCGCTCGGCAATAGAGTAGTTTCATCCCCCAGATGTTGAGACAGCGAGCGCGTGCGTTCGACCCTTTTGAACACACCGCTGGCTAAATAGTTTTCAGCGAGCGGCAACAGATCTATCAGGCCTGCCTCTAAATTGATTTCGGCCATGTGGTCGGCGAGTTCCGTTTGGCGAATTCGGAGCACGTCAGCAAAGCTGCGCCGCAACACCTCTTCCAGTGAATCGCCCTCCGAATAAGTTTCACAGAAGCGATGAATCACCGCGCCCTTCAGGGTGGCGGTGAGATTTGCCGGCGGCTCGGGCGCTTCGGCATCGTTCCAGACGGCAAGTTGATCAGCCGCCGGCAAATGGAGTATGCGTTCGAAAAAATATTGCCTGGGACAACGCTGGTAATTTATCAGCTGGGTGACGCTGAAGCGGTGGACTGCAGTCGAGTGGGCCACATCGACCGAGCCCAGGAGCGGAAACGCTTCGGCGAGCGAGCCGATGTTTGGCCCGATCGTTTCATTTGGTGTTTCGGTCGCGAGCGCGACGGGCTCCGATCCAACTTCAACGGCAAGATTGAGGGTTAACTGAATCTGCACGTTGTCAGCCAGGTCCACGACGCCGCTTTGACTTTGCAGCGGAGAGCCGAGCGACTGCCAAATCCATCTCAGCCACGTTTCGCTCTTGTTGCCCAGGCTTTCAAAATCCTTGGTGGTGCCGGAAAAGATCAAACGATCTTCAGCTCGCGTGGCCGCGACGTAGAGCAGTCGCATGCTCTCAAACTGTTCACGCCACTCGTGGCGTTTTTCGAAACTGCTGAAGGTGCAACCCGTCACGAGTTTGCCGCGACCGTCGGGTACTTTGAGCGTCAACCCGCGATGGCGATCGAGCAGGAACCAATTGTCAGGCATGCGCGAGTAGCGCTGCAGTTCGGGAATGACGACGATGGGAAACTCCAATCCTTTCGCCTGGTGAATCGTCATCAACTTCACCGCGTTAGCGGCTTCATCGATCTGGCCTTCACTTTCGCGACTGCCAATCGCTTCAAATTCTTCGACGTAGCGCACGAAGTCGCGAATCAGATGCGTGCCCGAATGCTCGAACCGTTCGGCGAGCGTGAAGAGGCGCTCGACATTCGCGAGTCGCTGCGCGCCGTCAAAAGTCGCGGCGATGACCGTCAGGAATTCCGAACGTTCGACGGCGAAACGCAGCAGGTCGCCCAGCGAGTAGTGGTGCCGGCGTTCAATCAGCCCGCTGATTAACGCCCCAGCGCGATCAAGCAGTTCGTGCTCGGGGTTGCTGATGAATGCTATCCGCCGGTGTTCACGGAGGGCCCGGAAAAACTGCCGGATTTGCGTGAAATGTCGCAACGGCTCGTGCGTTTCCACCTCGCCAGACTCGTCCAGCGCCGGTCCGCAACGCAGGGCGAGCAGGGCGTTGTCTGAGATTCCGCAGAGCGGGGATCGCAACACGGCCGCGAGCGCAAGTTCGTCGGTCTTGTTATCGAGAAAGCGCAACAGTTGAATCAGATCGGTGATCTCCGGGCGCTCGTAAAAGCCTCGACCCAAAACCGTCTGGTAAGGAATGTTGGCGCGGCGAAAGGCCGACTCGTATGTCGAGATGTTGGTCATCGCGCGAAACAAGAGGGCAATGTCGCTGTACTTAATCGGAGCGCGGGCGCCCCGCCCGCCTTCGTTACTACTTATTTCACTGGAGTTGGATGTGTAGATCGGATCTTGAACGATGTCGTCCTGAGATGCAGGCGGGTCGCCTGCGCTCCCAGAACCAACTAAGGAAATAATTCGCAGCGCTAGCTGCTCGGCATCAAGCTCGCGGGAGCTTTGTTCCGCTTTCGGATCATCCTCATCGCCGGAAGCCTCGACCGTGATCATCAACTCAACGAGTGGGCCAGCGTCGCGCAACTCGCGCTTTGCTTCGCTTGGTTCATGCCTGACGTAGCCGAGGTCTTTCAACTCCTGGGTTGGCACTTCGTCTTTCGGTTGGAAGAGATTCGCGAAGAGGTAGTTGAAGAAATCGATCAGCGGCGGTTGGCTGCGAAAATTCACCAACAGCGGTTTCGTTTCGCCGCCCGCTTCGATCATCGTCTGCGTCATTTCATGAAACACGTCGACGTCGGCGCCACGAAATCCATAGATCGACTGTTTTCCGTCGCCCACAATGAAGAGGTTCGCGCTGGGTGCGTGGGCTTGGTGCAATGCAAGACGTTCGAGCAATTTCCGCTGCAGCCCGTTGGTATCCTGAAACTCATCGACCAGGAAAAACTTGTAACGCTCCCCAGCGCGAATCAACACTTCGGGACGTTCCAGGAGTTCGAGGGCACGCAACTCGAGATCGTCGAAATCGAGCGCTGACAGTTTTTGCTTCTCTTCGCTCAGACGCTCATCGATCCGCGTCAGCATGTTGACCAGCTCAAGCGCATAATCCCTGGCAAACAAGTCGAGTGAAATTTGCGGTACGCGGCCCAGCAAATCTTTCTCCCAGATCAACTCGTCAATAGCATTCACGTAAGGTTTGAGTTCTGCTCGCGCCTGTGGCCGCACACTTCGGAAGCCTTCCACCGTCCGGCAATAATCGGCCAGCTCCTCAATCTCCGGGAGCTCTTGAATTAGCGGCTCCAGTTTCATCCATGCCGAAGCCACTTGGGATTGATTTAGTTTTTGGGCGGGAGTGGTCCGGCGCACTGCGAGGAATTCATCCATTGCGCGCGATAGCTGGGCCAACGCCTCTGCATGGTCTGCTTCAGTTGCATGGCTGGCGGCTGTCGTCATCGCGAGTTCGGCCGGCGCCAGCCCCTGGCCGCGCACGTCACGGTAGATCTGGGCCAGAGCGGCGGCTAACCTCGCCCTGCCGACGCCCAACGTGAGACGCGAAATGGCTACATGACCGGAGCTGATAAACTCGCGCAGCACTTCTTCAACCGTAGACTCCAGCAACATTGCGGCACGGTGTTCATCAAGCAACAGGAACTGCGGATCGACGCGCGCCTCGGCAGGAAACTCGCGCAACAAGCGCGCGCAAAAACCGTGAATCGTGGTGATCACTGCGCCGTCAAGCGTACGCTTGTAGACGAGCCAACGCCGGCGCTCTTCTTCCGAAGCAGTTTGCAGAATTCGATTGAGTTCTTTCCGCAGTCGCTCGCGCATTTCGTTGGCGGCGCGATTGGTGAAGGTGATCGCCACGATCTGATCGATGTTCGGTTGACGCTCGCGCAGGATGTGCAGGTAGCGTTCGACGAGCACGGTCGTTTTGCCGGAGCCAGGTCCGGCAGTGACCGAGATGTGTTTCTTGATCTCGTATGCGGCTGCTGCCTGCTCAGGCAGCAATACGCGCTTTTGATTCGGTAACGACATTCGTCGAGTTTTCTACAGTAGAAAGGTCAAACGGGGGAATCGGTAGTCAGTTTCTTGCCGTCAATTCGATAGCGATCGTAGCGACAGACCGCGCTAAAGTCGCAAAAACGGCACGTTTTCTTTTTCTCTGAAGGCCGGACGCCGAAGTGTCCTGCTCGCATGTGATCGAGAAAGTCCCAAATCTTTCCGATCACACTCGCACGAATCTCCGCCCACTCGTCGTCGCCAATTACCGCGCCCGCGCGGCTGCCGATTCCGGAGTAATGCAGCGCCCCTGCCCGGTGCAGTCCTTTGTTGCGACGCTCATTGCCACCGCGGATTACGTAGTAGCCGCCGCCTGCGACCGTATGACTTGGCAGAATTAACTTCTCGAGCGCTTCGAGGTAGATCGGGAGCTGCAGGCTCCGGCCTGATCGAATGTCTTCTCTGCTTGATCCGGTCGACAGCTTGTAGTCATAGGCGATCAGCGTGTTGTCGGTTGAAACATCGACGCGATCTATCTGGCCGCTGATTTTGATTGTCTCTTCGCCGACGAATGTTGGACGGGTCAACTCCAGCGGCTGGTCAGTGGAATCCGGATCGCGAGCATTTGATTTCATACCGCCAAAAGCCACTTCAAAATAGGCCGGCACCACTCCATGCGCGCTGGCCCGCTCCTGGATCTCAAGTTCATACAGCAGTACCTGGTCCAATAATATTTTTCTAATCTCGCGATCGATTTTCCAGATTTGTTGATTGAGCGGCGGCACCACCCGCTCGTGTTCGTCAAAAACGCGATCTGCGAGTTCGCCAAGTTCCGCGCGCAGCGATTCGCGATTCAATTCATTTAAAGACTGACGCCGGTGCTGTTCAAAGAAACGCCGCAGAATATCGTGCAGCAGCTTGCCGGCGTCGATTGCCTGAAGATCCAGCGCCGCCTCGCCGCGCGGTTCCAGCTTCAAAACTCGCTGGCCGAAAAAACGATAGGCGCAATTCCCGAAGAGACTGAGCCCGCTCGCGCTGTGCATAAAGTCTGGCCCAAATCTTTGATTCAGCAGCGCAATCAAATGAGGATCGGTGATCTCGCCGTCGTATGGTCCAAACTGATTGCCGGCGCGTTCGCGCTCGATCTCAATTCGGCGCAAGGCCGAAGGGCTCAGGAAGCCATCGTTGCGAGCGAGCGTCAACAAACTCGCGATCCGCGCTTGAGGCAACAGTTCCTTCTTTTCACCGTGCTGGAGGTGTCGTTCCTGTTGTCGCACGAGGGCCCGATTCAACTCGGCCGTAGTCGAAACCCCATTGGCCTGACTCAAACTGCGGCCTTCATAGTCGCGACGAACGGTTTCAGGCTCGAGCGCGAAGGGCGCGATCGCGCGCCGGAGTTCGTCAAGGTAATAGGACGCGACGGTTTCCGAATCGTCGGCCAGGACGAGCGGCCGGGTTAAGAAGAGACGTTCGGTGGCGCGACAAGCCGACTGGTAAAAATAGTGTTCTTCTTTCAGCAGCGTG
>JANLZV010000684.1:0-2646 GCA_031366425.1 Pyrinomonadaceae bacterium
AACAAGCAGCCGCCTCAGTTAACGTTCTCGGCGGGCGTGCCGCCCGAATTGCAGGATGTGATCAGAAGGGCGCTGACCAAAGACCTCGCGAGTCGCTACCAATCCGTCAACGAACTTGCTGCGGACTTGAAGCGTCTGCGTCACGAGTTGCGACGCTTGAGCGAGTTGCATGCTGCGGCTGCCTCCGAACTACTGACGCAGCCAACCCCGAAACTCGATCCGGGTGATAGTAAGGAACAAACCTTACCTGCGAACCGAACTGGCTCGATCTTCTTTCGCATAAAGTCGCAGGCGGTCTTGACGGCCGATTTTCTTCTGAGCGAAATCCGCGAACATAAGAAGACGGCTATTTTCACCGGAGCTACGGCAATCCTGGCGTTGCTTTTTATCGGCCCGAAAGTGCCGCCTGTGGTAGACCGGATTCTTCACCTCACCAACCAGAACCAGCAATCGGTGATGCCTGGGCCGCCGCAAATCACGCCCCTGACGAATTCAGGCAACGCGGTCTGCGCCGGGATTTCACCCGATGGCAAATTGTTAGCTTACGTCGAAGAGAAAGATGGAATGCAGCAGCTCCTCGTTACGGGCATCTTTACCCACGGCACTTCGGTTGCAGATCCGTCCGCTCCCGTTCAGTACCGCGGTGTCACTTTTTCACATGACGGCGCGTACCTCTACTTCACACGGAGCGAAAAGAATGACGGCGGCATTCTTTATCAAATGGCCTGGCCCGGTAACGCGCCGAGAAAAATAAAGGACGGCGTTGATAGTCCGGTCACTTTTTCTCCAACCGGCAACAGATTCTCTTTCGTGCGCCTCGATGCGGCCAAGCGGGAATACTCGTTGATAATTGCGGATATTGCTGGAGCCGCAGAAGAGGTAATAGCAACTCGACGGGACGGGAAAACGTTTTCGGTGTGGGGGCCCGCGTGGTCTCCGGATGGAGTGAAGATTGTCTGTGCCTCGGGACGTTGGGATAACGGGTATCACATGAATTTGGTTGAGGTCGACGTGGGAAGCCGGCAGGAAAAAACGGTGGGTAGCGAGGAGTGGTTTTCAGTCTTACAAGTTGCCTGGGATGACAAGAGCGGGTTGATAATCAATGCGAGGGAGAAGCCGACGAGCCCTCATCAATTATGGCGGGTCTCTTATCCGCAAGGGCAGTCCGTGAAGATAACCAACGACATAGCCGAGTACCGGGGAGTCAGCTTGTCGGAAGGGAAGATCGTTTCGTTGCGAGTTGGTTGGATATGGAAAATATGGGTTGCGCCGGCCGCAGATCTCGAACTTGCCAAGCCAATCGTCTCGGGCGTCGGGCTCAGTTATGGTCTTGCCTGGACCGGCAAAGGAAAGATTGTGTTTTCATCAATGGCCCAGGACAAGCTCAACATCTCGCTTGTCGATCCTAACGGCTCTAATCAAACTCAACTGACCGTCAATGCAGGAGACAACTACACGCCCGCCGCCTCAGCAGACGGTCGATTCATTGTTTTCGCATCAACTCGAAGTGGCAGCTTCAACATCTGGCGCATGGACGCCGAAGATGGCAGCAATCCCAAACAGTTGACCTTCAGCAATGGCAACTTTTACCCAGCGGTCTCACCTGACAGCCAATGGGTCGCTTATGACAATCAAACGAACTTAACGCTGAGTGTTTGGAAAGTGCCGAGCGAAGGCGGAGACCCAATCGAATTAACCAGTAAATACCGGATGCCGGTATTCTCACCAGACAACAAGTTTATCGCCTGCCGCTACGATTTGGAGTCTGGTTCTCGTGACGTCGCGATCATACCCGCTCGGGGTGGCGCGCCGGTTAGACAAGTCCCAATCCCCATTCTTGAATGGCAGCGAGTTCAGTGGACAGCAAATGGGAATGCGTTGACGTACATCGATGCGGTCGGCGGGAGTTCCAATATTTGGACTTATGATCTCAACGGTGGATCAACCAATCAACTCACGCATTTTCAAGGAGACCAGATCTTCGCCTATGCCTGGTCGCCCGACTACAAGCAACTCGCCTACGAGCGGGGCACGAAGATCAGCGATGTCACGATAATTGATGTTCAAAGGTAAGGGTAGATAGGGGCCCATTCTGCCGAGGGGCGGCGACAAGCGTGGGCCTCCTCGCCGCGTGACCACACGGATGTCAGGGCTTCCCTGACCTGGACCTTAGGTGGTTCGGCCCAGAGGTCCGCAACCAGGCGGCTTAATGTCGGCCACCTTTGCACCGATCTCTTCGGCTTTATCTATAGCCGTGGAAAGAGGGGTCAGATCCACTCCTGCGTTGCCCGGACTTGCCGCAAGAACTGCTAGTACTTGTTTGAGAGCTTCGGTCAGTCTCCAATCTACGCGACAAAGCTCGCCATTGATTTTTTGCTGTCCATCATTGATCTCCTCTTGGGTTGGCATCGTCATCCTCCTGAATTCTAAGGCGTGGTAATAATCTCACTGCATTGGACTCTTGGGAACACACTGGGGGTGTGAACGGTCCGTTCTCAACCAGCCAAATGCGCGGCGCTGAGGGTGTTATCAGCTTTTGTCGTTGCCGCTTATATATTGGCAGTAGGGAACTGTCAAACATTCTGGTGTCGAGTCTCTCCTGCAACACTTCAATAGCTTTGGATACTAACGCGGAAAGCGGATCCC
>JANLZV010000691.1:0-1958 GCA_031366425.1 Pyrinomonadaceae bacterium
CTTGCAAAAGCTGGCACCAGGAAGCGGCACTGCGCTGCCTGATGAACAACCTTGATCCCGATGTCGCCGAGAAGCCGGACGAACTTATCGTTTACGGTGGCGCCGGCAAGGCGGCGCGCAACTGGGCTTCATTTGACGCCATCGTCCGCGAGTTGCAAATGCTCGAAAACGACGAGACCTTGCTCGTCCAGTCGGGCAAACCCGTCGGCGTATTTCGCACTCACGAATACGCGCCCCGAGTTTTGATCGCCAACTCCAACCTCGTCGGCGCCTGGGCCAACTGGGAACATTTCCACGAACTCGAACGCAAAGGCCTGATGATGTACGGCCAGATGACGGCCGGCAGTTGGATCTACATCGGCACGCAGGGAATTGTTCAGGGCACCTTTGAAACTTTTGCGGCGCTGGCCGATAAACATTTCGGCGGCGACCTGAGCGGCAAGCTGATTGTGTCCGGCGGCATGGGGGGAATGGGCGGCGCGCAGCCGTTAGCCGCCACGCTGAATGGCGCGTTGTTCCTCGGCATCGACGTCGATCCGGCACGCATTGAGCGGCGCGTGCTAACGGGTTACTGCGATCGCCTGGCGCTTACGCTCGCTGAAGCGATCGGCATTCTTGAGGAAGCGCGCGAACAGAAGCGCGCCGTGTCGGTAGGGTTAGTCGGAAACTGCGCGGAAGTGCTTCCGGAGATTGTGCGACGCGGAATCAAGGTAGACGTCGTAACCGATCAGACTAGTGCCCACGATCCGTTGAACGGTTATGTGCCGGCGGGAGTGACGCTCGCCGAAGCAGGCGAGTTGCGACACATCGATCCGGCTTCGTACATCAAGCAATCGACAACATCGATGGCCGCGCACGTTGAAGCGATGCTGGCTCTTAAGCGTGCGGGCACAGTTACATTTGATTACGGCAACAACATTCGGAAGATGGCGTTTGACGCCGGCTGCGCGGATGCGTTCGAGATTCCCGGCTTCGTGCCCGAATACATCAGGCCGCTGTTCTGCGAAGGTAAGGGCCCGTTTCGTTGGGTCGCACTCTCCGGCGACGCGTCTGATATACGAAAGACCGACGACCTCGCCCTCGAACTGTTTCCTGACGATAAAACTTTGAATCGCTGGCTGCGTCTCGCGCGCGACCGCATTCAGTTTCAGGGACTGCCGGCGCGCATCTGTTGGCTGGGTTACGGCGAGCGCGCCGAGATGGGCGAAGCGATCAACGAACTTGTCCGCCGCGGCGATCTAAAAGCGCCCATCGCCATCGGGCGCGATCACCTCGACACGGGCTCGGTCGCCTCACCATTCCGCGAGACTGAAGGAATGAAGGACGGGTCAGACGCGGTCGCCGACTGGCCAATCCTCAATGCTCTTCTTAACACAGCTAGCGGCGCGAGCTGGGTTTCGTTTCATCATGGCGGCGGTGTGGGAATTGGTTATTCACTGCATGCCGGTCAGGTTTCAGTTGCCGACGGAACAGCCGAAGCTGCGAAACGACTTAACCGAGTGTTAACTAACGACCCCGGACTGGGCGTCGCGCGTCATGTCGATGCTGGCTATGAAGTGGCGGAGAAGACGGCACGCGATAAGGGCGTGCAGGTTCCCATGTTGCAGAGCGGCGAAAACGGATGAAAAGATTCACGCTAGCTTTCGTGCTGATCGGCCTGATCGTTTCGCTCAGTTACGCCCGAATCGCGACGAATGACGCGCTCGCGGCCGGCCAGACTCAGGCGAACACGACGAAGACCAACGCGAAGCAAACGGATTCGCGCGTGCGAACCGTTCCGTTTGAGAGCAAGCTCGTCGGGAAGACTCTGCCTTACGATGTCGTGCTACCGGTTGACTACGATAGGCCCGCCGCGCGGAACACGCGTTACCCGGTTCTCTACCTGCTGCACGGACTGTTTGGTCACTACGACAACTGGCCCACGCGTACCAAACTTGCTGACTACGCGTCGCAATATT
>JANLZV010000699.1:0-2329 GCA_031366425.1 Pyrinomonadaceae bacterium
GGCGATCCGCGTGCCGACGGCAACGGCGGACCCGGCTATTCAATTCGTTGCGAAATCAATGAAGAGACCTACGAACGCGGCGCGGTGGGGATGGCCCTTTCAGGAAAAGACACCGGCGGGTCGCAGTGGTTTGTCACCCACGCGCCGCAACCGCATCTCGACGGTGGTTACACTGTTTTTGGACGAGTGATCAGCGGCATGGAGATCGTTGACAAGATCGTAAGAGGCGATGTGATTCAATCCATCACTGTTATAGAAACGACGCGCAATGGACCGCGCGCGCGCGGCAGCCGGTTCACCCTCAAACCGTGAAAATAACGCGTGTTAAATTTCTGGTGCTGCTGATTCTTCTGTTGCTCGGAGGAATGCAACCTGCTGCAACCGCGGATGCTCAAGCGCGTCCGTCAGCCAAAGATTCGCTGCGCCAGCGCTACCAGATCGATCTAAAACTAAACTTTGACAGGCTGACGTATACGGGTTCAGAGCGGGTGCGGTGGGTCAACCTGAGCAGCCAGTCGGCCTCTATCCTTTACTTCCATCTCTATTCCAACCTGCGCGTAGACCAGCAGGCTTCGTTTGCCTCAGCAGATCCCGAGGAACCTCGAATCCAGATCACCGAAGTGAAATCCGGCTCCGGCAATACTTCGCTCGTCTATTCGATCGACGATCAAGGAACTACGCTGCGCGTCAATCTCCGCGAAGCCGTACCCGCCGGACAATCAACTGAAGTAGTGGTTGGCTTCAAGGGCAGTGTGCCTGAAGTTGATCCAGACGAAACGAGTTTGACGACGCACGTCGTGAAACAAGTCAGCGCCGCGATCCGCGATGAACGCGAGCTGCGACGCGCCCGCGATCTTAACTTTCGCTGCCGGGGCGTGATGCTGCTGGGAACGTTTTATCCGGTGCTAGCTGTGCACGACGGAAGTGAGTGGATCCGCAAAGTGGAGCCGAGTGTCGGTGACATGATTTTCAACGAAGTAGCCGACTACGAGGTAAAAGTTTCGACCGATGAAGGCGTTGCTGTTTTTACGTCGGCAGCCGCTGACTTGAGAGTTTCGGGAAGCGAACGCGAAGGCGAACGCAGCACCAGTTTTTCGGGAAATGCACTTCGTGATTTTGCGATCGTGGCCGGCCGTAACCTGCGTTCGGAACAGATGCAGGTGGGCGACACCACGGTCCGGTCCATCTTCGTTCCGGACCATGAACGCGTGGGGAAGCGCGTGCTCGCGATGGCCGGAGACGCACTGAAGATTTTCCGGGCCAAGTTTGGTCCGTTACCGATCAAGGCCATCAATATCGCTGAGGCGCCCCTCGTTGCGGGTCTCGGCAGCACCGAGTTTGCCGGCATGGATGTGGTCGCCAGCGCCTTCTATGTCGATTTTGATTCTCCTGCAATGCGAAACTTGCCCGAGTTAATTCGTGAACAACGTTCTTCAGTGGAAGAGAGCCTCGAGTGGAGCGTGGCCCATCTGGTGGCTCATCAATGGTGGGGGGCAGCAGTAGGAAACGATCCCGCGCGCGAACCTGTCCTTGACGAAGCCATGGCGGCCTGGTCGGCATTGCAGTATTTCAGGGAACAATATGGTGAACTAAAGGGCGCTGCCGTGCTGGAAGATCAGTTGCGCGGAGTCTATCGCGTCTATCGGACTCTCGGTGGCGACGACATGGATGCAGATCGTCCGGCGCGCGATTACAAGAACACGTTTCAGTATGCCGCGGTGGTTACTTCGAAAGGCGCGCTGATGTTTGTCCAACTGCAGCAGTTGCTGGGCGAAGAGAAGTTGCTGGCCGCGCTACGCAATTATTATCAGGCAAACCTTTTCGAGATCGCCGGGTTGGACGATCTCCGCGGCGCGTTGATCGCCGAGGCGCCCATCCAACAAAGGCGAGTGATCACGCGTACTTTTAATCGCTGGCTTGCCAGCAAGAAGGGCGACGAAGACGTGGCCAAGCCGGATCAGGAACTGGCGACTTCGATGGGCCTGCCTGCGAAAACTTCGCAACGTAGCGGTGATCGTAATGCGTTGAACGCTTTCGCGCGTTTGGGAAAATTTTTCTGGCAGCAGATGACGCGAATACGTTAGGAATGTCTATTGAGAGTTTTCCGAGACTAAAGATCAAGGGGCCAACGACAAGCAATGCAGCAATCTTACAAACTCACCGAGTTGAACCGTGGCGGCCAATCACCGCAGCGACCCGCGTCGAATATCCAAATCGACGAAAGTCTCGGTCGTCTCAGTTGGCTGATGGACGACATGATCCGCGTGCCGGGGTTGGGCTGGAGTTTTGGGCTTGATGCAATCGTGGGCCTCGTCCCCGGCCTGGGCGA
>JANLZV010000745.1:0-2587 GCA_031366425.1 Pyrinomonadaceae bacterium
TCGTTCATGATCACGTTGATGTCTTTTACTTTTCCTCTTTCGTCATACGGCTTGAATGGCACGAAAGCCACGGATGATGAAGGGTTAGAGGATTGCGTAAGTATATTGAAACCAGACAAGCCCATTACGGCACGCTTGCCTTCTATTTCGCTCAATACTTTTTCGCCTTGCTTGATCACTTCCAATGATCCCTTATAGGGACTGCTATTTTCATTCGTACCCACCACGGAATAATCTCCGTTAATGTCCGGTGGAGCGGTGACGAGGGCGTGCGGCGTTTCCGTCTTGTTCTCACTCGCCTCCGGCGTTCGCACGTCGGCGCCGGCGCGAGAGCAACCCAACACGCAAGCAATAAGCAAGACAAGGGCTGCTAGCGAATTGAGCCATGTGGTCTCTTTCGTTTGGGGGTCTCCTCTGCAGAATTCGTTGGTGCACCTCAGGCTGCCACTGAGTCACATGATGCAGCAGTAAGGTCAGTAGTGAAATTCACGCGGGACTCAAAAGTCGTATTGTGAAAATCGTGCGCTATATATAGGCACGATCCGTTTCTTGTCAACGTTTTTACTTGTGACTATATTGAACGGCAGCCAATGCTCCCACAAAAAAACAGGAAGGCTCGAACAGCAAGTAGGGATCGCAAGATCTCCGTTGGCGTTGACACCGGCGGGACCTTTACCGATTTTGTTTTTGAATCCGGCGGGCGGTTGGAAATTTTCAAACTTGCATCCACGCCGCTTGATGCGTCGCTCGCGATCGCTGCCGGCCTTAACCGGGTGTCAAATGAAACCGGCGTACCGCTAAACCAGATCGAAGTCATTCACGGAACCACGGTCGGCACTAACGCATTGCTCGAGCGCCGTGGGGCGCGGACTGCGCTCGTCACTACCCGTGGCTTCGAAGACGTAATTGAAATTGGGCGGCAGGCGAGACCCGAACTCTACAATCTCAACGCCGTAAAGCCACCATCAATTGTGCCCGCCAATCTTCGATTCGGTTTGCGTGAACGCATTACCGCTTCGGGAGAAATTACAACGCCGCTCAACGTCGAGGATCTCGCGTCGCTGGTAAGACGCCTTCGGAAGGCGAAGGTCGACTCCGTGGCGATCTGCTTGTTGTTTTCGTTTATCGATCCAGTTCACGAGGAGAAGATCGCCCGCGCGCTGGCCGAGTTGAATATTCCGCTTTCCGTGTCACATCGAATCCTGCCAGAGTATCGCGAGTTTGAGCGCACCTCGACCGTGGCCATCAATGCATACCTGCAACCGCTGATGGGCAATTACCTCAGCAGGCTGGCGCAGAACACGGCGAAACTCAGCGTGATGCAGTCTTCAGGCGGGAGCATTTCCGCAGCGATAGCGGCCGCCGAGCCAGTACGTACGATTCTTTCCGGTCCCGCGGGCGGGGTAGTCGGGGCGCTGCGGATGGCCCGGGCGGCCGGTTGCGAGCGAATCATCACCTTCGACATGGGCGGCACTTCGACTGACGTAGCGTTGTGCGAACGAGACGGCTTGCGGATGACGAACGAAGCTGTGGTGGCTGGCCTACCCGTGGCAGTCCCGGTAATGGATATTCACACTGTCGGCGCCGGTGGCGGTTCGATTGCCCGGGTCGACGAAGGCGGATCGTTACGAGTTGGACCAGAGTCAGCGGGGGCCGATCCTGGCCCGGCGTGTTACGGCAGTTCGTTTTTGCCGACTGTGACTGACGCACATTTAGTTCTCGGCCACTTTGGAGACGGCGGGTTGCTCGGCGGCGATTTTCCGATCGACGTTTCCCGATCCGAAAAAGCCCTGGCGGCATTGGCGCGTCAGTTAACTAAAGTAGCGCGACGCGAAGTGACGACGATCGCTGCAGCTGAAGGCGTACTCTCAATTGCGAATGCCAACATGGAACGAGCGCTGCGACTGATCTCGGTTGAGCGCGGCTTCGACCCGCGGGATTTTGTGCTGCTTCCTTTTGGAGGCGCGGGCGGGCTGCATGCAGTTCAACTCGCGCGCGCGTTGCAAATTCCCGCAGTTCTGGTTCCCGCCGCAGCCGGAGTTTTATCGGCCATCGGAGTACTCGCGGCAGACACGATCAAAACTCAGAGCCGCACGGTAATGCTGGAGTGTCTTCCGGGAAGCGACGAGACGACTGTGAGAAAGCAACTAGCACGACATTTCAATGAGATGCGGCAGACGGGCGCCGTCGCCTTAAGCAGCGAAGGATTTCCGGTCTCAAAACAGCGCCATGAGCGTTCGCTCGCCGTCCGCTACAAGGGCCAATCATTTGAGTTGGAAGTCAAAACGACGGGACAGGATATCCGCGAGAGTTTTCATCGCGCACATCGCGAACGCTACGGTTACGCGCAGGAGTCAAACGCATTAGAGATCGTGAGCGCGCGGCTTCGTTCGACCGGAGTCAGGGAAACCGGTAAACCGAACCGCGAGCGCGCAGTAAAGAAAACACAGGCGCGAACGGCAAATTATGCGACCGCGTACTTCGAATCAAAAAAATTCCGTGTTCCGGTTTACCAGCGGAGTGAACTGCGGCGGGGCATGCAGCTTAGGGCCCCCTGCATCGTTTCGGAATATTCGTCGACAACTCA
>JANLZV010000010.1:0-6146 GCA_031366425.1 Pyrinomonadaceae bacterium
TTTCTCGGGTGTCGATATCAGGTGGCACGTCTATGATCAGAAACGCGCGCTCGGCGTCGCAGAATTTTGCCGCGGCTTCATAGACGCGTTTCACGTTGTTCGCAGAAAGATTCGCAGCAGCCGGCAGACAAAGAATATTGAACCCGCAACCTTCGAGCGCATACATTCCCCGGCCCTCGCCAAATTCCCCCAATATCGACTCTGCACCCGCGTGTGCGATCCAATCCGGGCTTTCAGGCTCATGATCGCTGGCGAGCCGCACTACCCACGCCACTGCGCCGCCGTTCAAAAAATACTGGCGGATCGCATAGCTCGCTTCGCTGTGTTGATGAAGGCCGCCAAAAACCTCTTCAAACTCCACAAAACTCTCAACGCGTCTGGCTTCGTTGAATGGCCCATCGGCAAAGAAGTCTACGAAAGCAGTCTCTGAGGTGCTGGCGCCAAATATCGTGGACGAGACTTCTTCGACGTACACACCGGGATTTAGTTGGCCTGGCATTATCAAACTCCTCAAACGTGGTTTGCTGGAACTGATGCCGGAGCAGTATTCACCGCGAAGTTCGCCGCAGGCAAGAGGTAAGACTGCGAGTCTGGAACTTGATTTAGTTTGAGTTGGATTCTTCTGGGGTTAGAGCGGCGGCAATGAACGCGCGACGGGCAATCTCGACCGCAGTGGCCCGATCCGATTCAAAAGGCATCACCACGTAGTGGAGTTTGGATCCGCCGGAATTGAAAAAGCTGTGATAGGCCGCGAAATGTTTTCCGCCAATCATCGATCCCAAGGTTGACTCGAGCTCCGGGGCCAGGAAGACAACATAGATCGTGGAAGCAGATGAGCGGGGCAGCGTTTTCTCGCGCAACAGTTCGGCCAACATGCGCTCGATATCGAGATCGCTGATCGTGGTCTCGCCGGGTAATGCTAGTTGTTCGCGGCTGAAGGTCGGACCATAGTAATTTTTGATTCCGCGCTCGGCCAGATTCGTTTTGGTCTGCGAGTCGCCGATGTTGGCAAGCAAACTTGCGAGTTCAGGTTCACGTCCGCGCAGGTTGGAGTGAGACGTCCAGCCACTTCCGAGAAAGATGCTGTACTGCATAGGCTCCGCGATCGCCGGAACGCGAGGAGGCAAGTCCGTGGTGGGTTCAGGTTCTCGACCGATGATGTAGGCCCGCCCTCCGTCGCCATTGCTCACTTGCTGTCCCTGCTGTGCGAAGGCGGCCCGAGTATCAAGACTAATGAGTAGGCTTGCGACGAGCACGAGGATCAAAATGCTGACTTTGGTATGCATCGAAAACTCCTGAGCGGGTGGCACGTTGTTGATAGCGGCTGACTCATTACGGCGTAGTGACATTTAAACTAAAATCATCGGCCACAAACGAAGTCTTTAAGCCATCATCCTCCACTCCCACGAGGTACACTCGAATTGTCTGTCCCTTAAACGAAGTCAAATCGAAAGATAACTGCGAATAACCAGCGGCGGCATTTAGATTGGAATATGTTCCCAGCGTTTTCAGCACGGTTCCGGAAGAGTTTCGAATCTGGACGCTGAGGCTGTCATAAACATTCGTCGTCGAAGTTTCCGTCGTATCAATATGCAACCAGAACGAAAGCGTGGCACTCGTCGCGGTTGAGGAAATAGTTGCACCCTGCCAAATCGTGTCGGTATGACTTACGCCGAAGCCGTTCAGCCACGCTTTCCACGAGCCGGAGTGAGCAGGTTCTGACGCAGAATTGTTGTCGACCACTCCCGCCGTGGCCGTCCACGGCGCCGGATTTGTCGACCCATTCTCGAAACCGGCGTTAGTTAATAACTGCTGCGTTGACCCACTTCCAGTGATGACCATCAGATTGATCGTGGTTGAGTGTGTTTTGCCCCCGCCGGTACCCGTGATCGTCAAAGTGTAAGTTCCCGCTAGGGTAGCCGATCCAGTTGAAACGGTCAGCAACGACGTGCCTGCGCCCGGGGCCGACAACTGTGCGGGACTGAAGCCGGCCGTTGCGCCGAGAGGAAGGCCCGATGCTGAGAGCGAAATCGACGAATTGAAACTCCCAGTGAGCGCGATGCCGATTGATGAAGTGCCCGAAGCACCGGGCGTGACTGTGAACGCCGACGGCGAAGCTGAAATCACAAAGTCACCTGGCGCGCTGGCCGTGGCTACGTTCAACGCAAAGTCGTCCACTACGAACGAAGTCTTAAGTTTGGTGTTTTCCACTCCGATTAGATAGATCTGAATTGTTTGTCCCTTGTATGAAGTGAGATCAAACGAGACCTGCCGGTATCCCGTATTGGCATCAACGTTTGAATAGGTCGCGAGCGTCGCCAACACCGCGCCTGACGAATTGCGAATCTGCAGTCTCAACGTGTCCTTGGCTTGATTACCGGTTTCGAGCGTGTCGATGTGTAACCAGAATGAAAGCAACGCTTGAACAGCGTTGGAGGGAACGCTAGCCTGCTGGAGAATTGTGTCGGTGTGCGCAATGCCGTAACCATTCAACCACGCTTTCCACGAACCAGTGTGTGGTGCCTCATAAGAGGAGTTATCGATCACGTCTGGAGTGACAATCCAGGGGAGGGGACTAGCGGCTCCGCTTTCAAATCCCGGATTGCCCACTAGTTGCGTGGCCGTGCTGCTGGTCACGGTCAGGTTTATGGTCGCGGAATGGGATTGCCCTCCGCCCGTTCCGGTCACCGTCAGTCCGTAGGTGCCGATTGGGGTTGCTGACCCTACCGCGATCGTTAGTTGGGAAGTGCCGCTTCCGGGCGCTCCGAAGTTAGTAGGATAAAAGTTTGCGCTCACGCCTGATGGTAGACCAGAAATCGACAGTGAAACTGGAGCGCTGAAATTTCCGGCCAGCGTCGAGCTCACCGATGCCGTCCCGGAAGCGCCTTGATTTATGTTGACTGACGACGATGCCGATAACGAAAACGACGGGTTGAAGAGAATATCAATCACCGGATGCAATTCAATCGCATTTGGGGCCAGGCCTTCCTGTCCCTGCGCAAAATCAAAAAAGCCCACACCGGTAATCTGCACCGGAATGTTCGCATTCTGAAAACTCGCAGTCGGGGTAAACATTGCATCAAATTGGGCCCGGGCATGAGCAATTCCAGCAGCGAGCGGACTTCCCGGGCCAACACATGCGGTTGCTGGAATTTCGGCAATCATGGTGCGGCCCGCGTCATCAGTAAGCACCATGTGATAGTCAGAATCATACGACCGGACGAATTTCTTTAAGGTGGCGTTCAAGACCCAGACCGTGGTTTCTGCGGGAGCGACCCGGCGGGTTTCGGGAATTGGGTTGGGAGCGGCGAACGCGGAAAGATTCGCCACAGTGGTTGAAACCGTTGAGTTAAGGTTTACGAGCGCGGCATCCGAGTCAGTGCCGGTCTTAATCTGCCAACGTTCGACCCCACACTGCGCGAGCGTGCTTTGTAGGGGGAGAACTAAACACAGAACCGTGCCGAACGCAGTCAGCAATACCGATCGAATCATTTCATGGCCTCGCACTACCCGCGTGGTCTGGTAAATTCAGTTATCGAGTGTGCAAAAGAACTAAAACGACTCGAATTCCGAAACCAATGGCTGGCTGTGTTAGCTAGTTCCCGAAAGCTGTCTGGTTGCGATTAGTGTTGAGGCTTACTGCGATTGGTACAGTAGCGCGAGCAAAATTGGTGCCGAGGGCGGGAGTCGAACCCGCACGACCTTACGGTCAACGGATTTTAAGTCCCATGAAAGCCGCGTCACCTAGTCTTACCAAACGATAAGAGCCAGTATTTGCGTGTCTAGCGGTCGTCAAAGTAGCGCTTCGGCTGGCTTAATATCAACACGTACCGCCACCATCTTAGCCCCATCTTCAATTTCTCAACCACCGCCCCTGAGCCATTTGACATGGAAGTACTCGTGACGTATAAAACTTTGCACGAATAAAACCATTTGTAAGCAAGCTGGAATTTATGACCTTCGACAGAACTCATCATCACCACCATTCGCACCATCATGCCAACCATCATTGGCATCAGGGCAGAGCGTTGGCGGTTGTGATTCGTAAGTTCGGCTAAGATAGAGTAATTAGAACCACAATCAGGATCTTACAAGACCCGCTGCCAACATGGATTGGCGGCGGGTTCTTTTATTTCGGCAAACTATTTACTTAGTCCTCTCATTTTATGTCTGAGCTACTCTCGAAAATTCCAAATGGCCTACGCTACTACTCCGGTCAAGAGGCCCGCCTGAGGCGGATGATCGAAGAAACCGCAATGTCAGTTTTTGACGGTTGGTCCTATGAAGAAGTCATCACACCAACTTTGGACTATTACTCGCTCTTCGAGCGCGGTATGGGCCCCTTTGAGGCTCATCACGCGTTCAGGTTTACCGACACTGACGGGCGTCTGCTCGCCCTCAGGCCTGACGTTACGTCTGGAATTGCCCGCGTAACCGCGACTCTCATGGCAGACCGCCCGCGGCCTTTGCGTCTTTGCTACGCCGCGCCCGTTTTCCACCAACAAGGACAGTCAACTATTGAATGGCGCAGAGAATCAACCCAGATTGGCTGTGAGTTGATGGGCCGGAACAGCACGGCGGCTGACCTCGAGGTATTAGCGATCGCTGCCGAGGTTCTACGTCGGCTGAGTCTCGATCGGAAGGTCGTGATTACGCTCAATGACGTCGAAGTCTTTAACGGCGTCGCCGAAAGTCTGGGATTCGAACCCGGCGCCCGCGATGATTTGCGACAACTTGTAGACGGGCGGAATGTGGCAGACCTGGAGAGCTTTCTAACTGCGCACGCTTCCCCGGAGGAGTGCCAATCCTTCTCACAACTCATTCGACTTTCAGGCAGGCTCGAAACGCTGGATCAGGCGCGCCTCGTAATCACGAACGCGCGGTCCCGCGCGGCGCTGGATCGCCTCGAGAGTTTGTGGCGCATCATAGAGTCGCTTGGCATTTCAGATCACTTCGAGATCGACCTAGGCGATGTGTCGCGACTCGACTACTACACCGGCCTAACCTTCAAAATCTACATCGAGGGTGCGGGAGCGAGAGTTGGAAGCGGTGGACGCTATGACAATTTAACCGCAAATTTCGGGAAGTCTGAACCGGCAGTCGGCTTTGTGCTCGATCTCGACGTGCTGGCCGGTCTGCTCCTCTCGCGCAATAACGGAGCAATGATTACACCGCAGCCGGAAAGAAAAGCGCAATGCGTCATCAACAACGATCCCGCTGCACTCTTGAGTGAAGCCATCGAGAGGCGGGCGCGCGGCGAACGCGTGGTAATTGGATCCGGCGACGTGATGCCGTGACGCAATTGACGATCGCCATCGCCAAAGGCAGATTACAGCAGGGGACGCTCGAGTTGTTGGCGAAGTCCGGGCTGTGCGATACGCGAGATGCGCTATCGTCTCGCCGGCTGGCAATAGAAGATGAATCTGGCCGCTTTCGTTTCATCTTCGTGAAGCCAATGGACGTGCCAGTCTATGTGGTGCACGGCATCGCGGACTGCGGCGTTGTCGGCCGCGACGTGCTGATGGAGTCGGAAGCAGATCTTTTGCAGCCGCTCGCACTCGACATTGGCCGTTGTCGCATCGTGGTAGCGGCGCCCGTCGGTATGCCACTTAACGGCCACGGATTAGTGCGGGTGGCGACGAAGTACCCGCACCTTGCCGCCGCGCATTTTGGTGGGCGCGGCCAGCCGGTTGAGATCATCAAGCTTTCCGGGTCAGTAGAACTCGCGCCCGTCCTGGGCCTGGCTGATTGCATCGTGGACCTGGTCGAAACTGGCAGAACATTACAGGACAATGGCCTCAGCATTGTTGAGGTCATCGCCGAATCAACCGGACGGCTGGTCGTAAACCGGGCCAGCTATCAATTAAAAGCGACAGCAGTGGGAACTCTGATTGCTGCCCTGGAGGCAGCTGCAGGTGAAGGAGATTTGCATCGTGATTGAGGTGATCTCAAGCAAGGAAAAGGACCGCCTCGCAGCTACGCTCCAACGTATTCGGAGCCGCAACGTCGCCCTCGATGATCAGTTACTGAGCGAAGTCTCGGCGATCATGCAGGAGGTCCGCACGCGTGGCGACCTGGCGCTCATCGATTACGCAGCGCGATTTGACGGCTGTGAGCTCCAACCTGCGGAGCTGCGGATCAACGAA
>JANLZV010000023.1:0-6989 GCA_031366425.1 Pyrinomonadaceae bacterium
CCGTTCAGGAGAACGTACGCCGGGTGGTGAATACCACTGTCGGCCGCGTGATCTTCAACGATTCAATACCGGCGGGACTGCCTTATTTCAACGGTACCCTGAGGAAAAAGGGCCTGACTTCGCTGGTTAATTATTCGCACATTCGGCTGGGCCACGAGATGACGGTCAAGATGCTTGACGATCTCAAAAACCTGGGCTTCCTTTACGCGACCCGCGCCGGTATTTCAATCGGCATTGACGACCTCGTTACGCCAGCCACGAAGAAGCCTTTAGTAAACAAGGCTGAGAAGGATGTGATCGCGGTTGAGCAGCAATACCTCGACGGTGTAATCACCTCGGGCGAACGCTACAACAAAGTTATCGCTATCTGGTCTGAAGTCACTGACAAAGTCGCCAAGGAAATGTTCAAAGCGATGGATGAGCAGGAGAAGGCTTCGGGCGAACTCAATCCAATCCTCGTCATGAGCGATTCGGGAGCGCGAGGTAGCGCGCAGCAAATTCGCCAGCTGGCAGGTATGCGCGGGCTGATGGCCAAGCCTTCGGGCGAAATCATTGAGACGCCCTTCAAGGCCAACTTCCGCGAAGGCCTCGACGTGTTGCAGTACTTTATTTCAACCCACGGCGCCCGCAAGGGTCTGGCCGACACGGCTCTCAAGACGGCCGACTCAGGTTACCTGACGCGCCGGCTCGTAGACGTGGCCCAGGATGTAATCATCAGCGAACCGGATTGCGGCACGCTGCGTGGTATCTCGGCCAGCGCCATCATTGAAGGCGGCGAGGAGATCGAATCATTGCGTGACCGCATCGTCGGTCGCATCGCGCTTGAAGACGTAATCGACCCGGTCGAAGGCCGCATCATCGTCGAGTCGAATTCCGAAATCGACGAAGATCTTTCGTCGGAGATTCAGCGTTCGGGTGTGCAGCGCGTGCGGATTCGTTCGGTGTTGACCTGCGAATCTCGTCGTGGTTGCTGCATCAAGTGCTACGGCCGAAACCTCGCGACCGGACGTCCGGTCGAAATTGGTGAAGCTGTCGGCGTCATTGCCGCGCAGTCAATCGGCGAACCGGGCACGCAGCTCACGATGCGTACGTTCCACATCGGCGGCACGGCGCGTTTGGAAGAATCTTCCAAGCACGAAGCTCGTCAGGACGGAACGATCAAGTATCTGGAACTGCAAACGGTCAAGAGTCGAAAAGGCGAGCGCATTGCCATGAACCGCAACGGCTCGATCACGATCGTCGACGATCGCGGTCGCGAAGCGGCGCGCTATCAGATCGTTTACGGCGCCCACATTCTGGTGGAAGACGGCGCTCGCGTTACCCAAGACCAACTGCTGGCCACTTGGGATCCTTTTACCTTCGCCATCCTGACGGAAGTTGCCGGACACATTAAGTATCAGGACTTGAAAGAAGGCGTCACCTTTGATGAAGAGGTTGACGAAGTCACCGGTCAGTCACGCATGGTCGTGAAAGATTCGCCTGACGAGAAGAAACAGCCGCGATTCGAAATCCGCAATGCCAGTAATAAGGTGTTGAAGACTTACCAGATGCCGGTCCGGGCCAACCTGATGATTCCCGACGGCGAAATGGTAGAGCCGGGCGATATCATTGCGAAGATTCCCCGCGAAACCACGAAGACGAAAGATATCACCGGCGGTTTGCCACGCATCGTGGAACTATTCGAAGCACGACGCCCGGCCGAAACCGCAGTGATGTCGGAAATCGACGGCACGGTCATGCTGGGCCCGATTGCCAAGGGTAAACGCAAGCTGATTATTACCGGCGACGACGGTGAAGAACGCGAGTATGACATTCCGCGTGGTACTCACATCAACGTGCAGGAGGGCGATCGCGTCCGTGCCGGCGAAGCGTTGATGGACGGACCGCTTAACCCGCACGACATCTTGCGCGTGTTGGGAATGCAACGGCTGCAGGAGTATCTGGTTAACGAAATTCAGGAGGTCTACCGTCTCCAGGGCGTAAACATCAACGACAAGCACATTGAAGTCATCGTGCGCCAGATGTTGCGCTGGGTGAAGATCAAGGAAGTCGGCGACACAGACTTCCTGCTTGAGGAGCAGGTAGATCGCTTCCGCTTCACTGATGAAAACGAGCGCGTGGTTAAGACAGACGGCGAGGTGGCCCAGGCCGAACCGCTGTTGCTGGGAATCACGAAGGCGTCGCTCTCGACCGACTCGTTCATTTCCGCTGCATCCTTCCAGGAGACGACGCGGGTGCTGACCGAGGCGGCCATTTCAGGACGCATCGACTACCTGCGCGGTCTGAAGGAAAACGTGATCATGGGACGTTTGATTCCGGCCGGTACCGGCATGGAGTATTACCGCAACGTGAACATCGCCCGCGATGAGACGATCGACCAGGCGCGTGAGCGCGAGATGGACGATTTTCCAGACATCGTCGGTGGCCAGGATGTGCCGATGACTACCGGCCGCCCGCCTTTGGTCGTAGCTGCGGTTGACGGCGAAGGGGAAGACATCCCGGAGTAGCAGCCTTCCGGCCTTCCGAATTGTCACGGTGACTACTGCGTGATTTCGGGACGACGATAGCTACAGGCACGACTGCTTGCTGTAACTTACTAACAAAACCGGCGTGGGCTTTCCCCGCCGGTTTTTTTCTTTTGAGGCCGAAACGCATGGCGCGTTCTGTTCGAACCAAACCCGCGAGTGAACTGAACAAAATTAACGGAGCGCGCAAAGCTCCGATGCCCGATTTTGTCGCCCCCCAACTCGCCACGCTCGTCGATCAACCGCCTGAGGGTGCCGAGTGGTTACACGAGCTGAAGTTTGACGGTTACCGAATGCTCTGCCATTTGAATGGCGGCCAAACACACTTCTGGAGTCGGAACCAAAAAGATTGGACTGCGAAATTTCCCAACCTGGTTAAGGCCATGGAGAAGTTTCCTTCGTCTCACGCAATCCTCGACGGCGAAGTTGTAATCGTCGACGCGGCCGGTCGCAGCAGTTTTCAACAGCTGCAGCAATCGATGCGTATGAGCAGTGAAGCGGCGTTTGTCTTTCAAGTGTTCGATCTCATTTATCTTGATGGCTTCGATTTAACGCGGGCGCCACTCCTCGACCGAAAGCTACTGCTCGAAAAACTCCTGTCTTCGATCAAAGGGAAAACTCCCTTGCGCTACAGCGAACACATCAGCGGCAGCGGGCGCGCGTTTTTCAAACAGGCGTGTGAGTACAAAATCGAAGGAATCATCTCCAAGATTGCCGACTCGCCTTACCAGTCAACTCGCAATCGCAACTGGCTTAAGGTGAAATGCATTAAGCGCCAGGAATTTGTGGTTGCCGGTTACACACCTTCAAAGAACAACTTTCCTGGGTTTGGCTCGTTGATTCTGGGGGTCTACGAGAAGGGCAAACTGATCTACGCAGGCCGCGTCGGCACCGGGTTTACCATCAAGCAACGGGTGGAGATACGGGGGAAACTCGATCGTCTCACGCAAACAGTGATGCCGTTTGCGGTGAAGCCGAAGGATCCGGGTTTGCGCGAAGCGCACTGGGCCAAGTTGAAGTTAGTGGCAGAGGTGGCATTCACCGAATGGACCGAGGATGGCTCAATTCGGCATCCCTCGTTTCAGGGATTCCGCGAAGATAAGAAGCCCGGAGATGTTGTCCGCGAAGAGCCTGAATGATTGAGAGGGTCGACCTAATCGAGGTCTTCCTGCAGCAGCTCTTTGTTGATTGCCACCGCAGCCTGTGCCCCTTCCGAAGCGGCGACGATCACAAACTGGGCCAACCGCGAAGCGTCTCCCGCAGCGTAGACTCCGGGCACACTGGTGACTTCATATTCGCCGGTTGCTACGCATCCTTGTTCGGTAAACTCGCAGCCAAGCTGAGTTGCGAGGTCAGAAGACGGGCTGTGGCCCGTGCTGAAAAACATCCCGCGCGCCGCAATGGTTTCTCCGGATTCGAAAACGATCTGATCGAGATCGCCGTCTTGTCCCTCCAGTCGTCTTATTTTTTCTTCTCTTACTGCGATGCCGTGGCGATCCAGCCGTTCCAGATCCTGCTCCGTCAGTTCTGACGGACCATCTGTACACAACACCAAGTCTCGGCTCCAGAGGGTCAGTTCAAGTGCCAGTCCCGCGCCATTCTCTCCCTGGCCGTAGACAGCGAGCGGCTGATCGCGCAGCTCCCAGCCATCGCAATATGGGCAGTGAAAAACGCTGCGGCCATAAAAATCGACGAGCCCTTCGATCTGCGGAAGTCTGTCGGTGACGCCCGTGGACAGCAGAAGTTTGCGACTGGTAATGCGCTCGCCATTTTCGAGTGTGATTTCGAAGCCACCGGCGACGCTGGCCGCGTCAGTAACCTTAACCTCGCGCAGTTCAACGCTTTGATAAGGTCGCAGTTCATCGCGGGCGATTTCAAGGAATTTGGCAGGTGGTAGTCCATCGCGGGTCAAAAAGAGGTGCAGGCCGCGAGAGGCTGCATTCCGCGGATTTCCCGTGTCGAAGATTAGGACTCGCCGCCGGCAACGACCCAACACGAGTGCGGCGCTAAGTCCGGCAGGACCCGCGCCGACAATGATCACGTCAACCTTTGAATCGTCCATCATTCTCTTGCGGAACGTCCGCGCGTCTTGGTTACTCTGTGTAATCAACGGTCAACTTTTTTTATTGGGACCGTTATCATAACAAAGACCGGCGGGAGTTGAACTCCCACCGGCCCTATTAGTTTAAGTTGAAGGTTAATTTAACGCGGTAACGACGGCGGTTTAGCACCCTGCGGGCACGTCCACAGCTCGACCGCGAGTTGATCTCGACCTGGCCCAACCAGCGTCACAATGCGTTGCGCGTTGATGCCTCTCGAGTTGACGAGATAATCGACGATACGAGTGATGTGTCTTTGTACGTCACCTGGGCGTCCGCGCTGTCCAGGATAGACAATCACGTAAGCAACTAACGTCGGATCGTTCAATTCGATCGCATAGTTATCCAGTCGTGCTTTCTCGTCGTTTCGAGCGATGTCAGGGAATTCGTCGAATCGTTTGCATTCAACCGGCACCGGAAACTGTACCGGGCATGACGACGAACAATCGAGTCCGTAGCCTTCCATTGAAAGTGTTGCAGTCAGGGTTTGTCCGGCGAGTCCGGTTGTGTCCACGCGAATCGTACTCGTGCCTTGTCCTTCAATGATCCGGCCGGCAGAAACCGTCCAGTTGTAAACCGGGTTTGGATTACCGGATCCACCCGTGATGTTTGATGTAAAAGTAAGCGGTTCGCCTAGCACTATGTTGTCAGGACAACTAACCACCACGTTAGGACAAACGGGTAAGCGGGGCGGGCAGCGATTGACCAGGACGGTCGTAGACGAAAAGGCCTGGCAGGCTTCGTCGCCGCTGCCAGTGTCGATATCCACATTCGCTCGATAGTAGCCGGGCTGGAGGCCGGAAAGGTCCCAGGTCACCGTGGCTCCGTCACCCTGTATGCGTCCGCCATTGGCGCTCCAGCGGTAGCTGATTGGGTAGCTGGACGTAGCGCGCGCGTTTAGGTGAACCAGCGCTGGGCCTGAGCCCTCGCACACGGTGATTACCTGCGGGTCGGCGATTAGACTCAAGTTTGGCGGCGTAAAAGCCACGGCCTCTCTCCGCGCTCTTTGGCCAAAAGCCGTCGAGGCGAATAGAAATAGTCCTACCAGGGCAATTGGTAGGAACAAACCAACCAGTGGGCGCTCGTGTCTCAACATTTCGACTCCTTTTGCGGCGATGACGTTTCCGAAGCTGGGCTCGCTCGCGGGGACCCGAGGTCGGCGAGTTGTCTCAGTAGCTTCAGTGGATAGGGAAAACAGGGAATAGGGCTGCATTTCCACAACTAGTCGGCTCATCCACCCTTAATCTTTCCCGCTTGTCTCCTTCGCAGTGCGGTCCGAGTTTACCGGAAAACTACCATAACGAGGGTTTGACTCACCTATGAAATTCAAGTAGAAAAGTTGGGCGCCAGAGACTCGCCTTGCAAACTAATAGCTGAATCCGGAAATGAGACCATCGTTCAAAATCGCACTTTGCGTTGCCGCTGCCGTAGTCTTCAGCTCGGTCGCGTGTTCGAAGAAGGCTGCACCAGCGGGCGCCGATGCTAATGTATCCGGAGCTAAGTTGAGCACCCGCGAAGAAGACCGCTCGCGGGCTTCCGTTTTTTTGGAGAGCGGCAAAGATCTGTATCGCGACGATCAGGACGAAAAGGCAGTCGCGGCTTTTCAGGAGGCAATCGCGTTGGATCCGGAATCGGCGGAGGCTTATTTCCGTCTCGGCCTGGCCTTTGATGCCCTCGGTAAAGAAAATGAAGCAGAGGCAGAATATAAGAAGTCGATCGAGAAGTACAAAAAATATCTGGAAACAAACAGCAAGGACGCTGAGGCGCATTACAACGTGGGTCAGGCTTACGCGGGTTTACATCTTTACAGCGAGGCAGTCAGAGAATACCGGCAGGCGACTCGGCTAAAGGGCGACGACTCGGACATGTATTACGATTTGGGGATGGCCCTGTCGAAGCTGGCAAATTACGACGAAGCCGCGGCGGCATTTTCCAAAGCGCTCGAGATTGACCCGGCAAACTATCGTGCCGAAGAGCCTTTGGAAGAGGCCCGCGAAGGTGTTAAGCGGATTAACGCCGGCAAGAAACACCAGGTAGACCTCTTAAAGAAAAAGAAGGGTGACGATTCAGGCAACGAGAACGCCGAATCAACCGCGAAGAACTCAAACGCGAAAACGGGTAACGCAAATTCGAAGTCCGGCAATTCGAAACCTAAGCCCCGGCCGTCTCGACAGCCGTAGATTCGGGTCGTCAGTGTCGGGCGGATTATGAAGGAATAGAAGTAAGGAGAGTTTAATGGCCACGTATACGCCGCCACCATATTTCCCGCAGGCTTCATTGGCGCCGCCTGACAAGAATCGATACAGAAAATTCAAGCTCATAATTGCTGGGGCCGTGCTCTTGCTGCTGTTGCTGTTAGCGGGAT
>JANLZV010000027.1:0-2267 GCA_031366425.1 Pyrinomonadaceae bacterium
TTAATTTTAGAGTTGCAGGGGAGGCCTCGCTTGTCTGCGCGCCCGCATCGCTGCCAGTTTTGTCTGGCTCTTGCCTGCGGGCGGTAAAGCGAAAATCGGCAACGTCCATCTTCTTCAGGAGCAGCCGGGAAAATTCGCCGATGTAACTTAGTTCCTCGCCATTCTCAAATGAGGATGCACGCGCGGCTGCGGTAGCCGAGGGGTCGAGACTTCTGCGCGATTTGGAGTTTTGCGCGCTTGCCGCGCCCAGCGAAACGAGGACCAGCACGAGCGCCAGTGAAAAATGCTTTGTTGTCACAAACTTCATTGCAGAAAATACGCCTTGATTACCAACAGCCCCCACGCCACCAAAAGCCCGAGGGCCGCTTCATATTCTCGATATCTAAGATATAGCTTGCGGTCAAACCCAATACTCGCGGCATCGGTGCGGTACGGCGTTAACCGCGGAACAAAAAGCGGCACGGCGCGCGAGTAATTCACAAAAGCTTCGCCGAACAGTTGGCCCATTGTCCGGGATTCGACGCGCATCACCGGAAAATAGATGCCAAGAAATAGTGCGGCAAACAACAGTCCCAGCAGCCAGCGGCCTGATCCAATCGTGAACCCCAGACCGAGAAAGAAGCTGCCGAGATAGAGCGGATTGCGCGTGTACGCGTAGGGTCCCGAGATCGCGAGCGCGTCGTTCTTTCTAATGTGGCCTGCGGCCCATGCGCGGATCGACAAGCCGAAAAGAGAAACGAGGGCGCCGGCGACGAGGGTGGCCGGGCGCGGGCGCGCAAAAATCAGAAAGAGCGCCGCACTCAAGAAGCCGAAAGGCACACGCCAACGTTGAATCCAGGTTCCGCCTCTGCGCAATTTGATCTGACTCCTCGTTTACTGTTATCCCGCTGGCTTTATGCGTTTAAAGGAACGTCCGCAGCTCGCGGTTGTAATCGTTGGGTGACCGCTTGCAACACTCGATCGACCTCGATGTCCATGCAAATCCAATTCGAACAGGCGCGACGATGACAGTCTGTGCGGCAGTCGATGTCAACTCGTTCAACGCAAATGTCATCTTCGCGCAAACTCCCGTTCCGCCACCACTCCGTCGGTCCGAAAAGTCCAACTACCGGTGCGCCGGCGGCAATCGCCAGATGCGTCGGACCGGTATCGCCTCCAATGTAAACCCGGGCGCCTTTCGCTAGCTCAAAAAAGCCTTTCAATGACAGGTTGACGGCGCGCGCGCGTCCGGATTTGCTCGCTTCGAGCACCGTTTGAGCGAGACCTTCTTCGCCGTGACCGTGCGTGACTAGCGATTGAAGGCCGTGATGGGACCAGAGTTCGTCCGCGAGCCGCCCGAAGCGCTCCGTGCTCCAAAGCTTAGTGGGCCAGCCGCCGCCCGGATTCAGAATCGCGTAATTGTTCTTTGCGGCGAGCGCGACAGTCTCCGCCTCGGCCTTATGCATGGGATTTGTGCCGATCGGAAAACCCAAGTCCTCGAACCGATCCGGAACTGGAATTCCAAGTGCCCCCTTAACCAAAGCGAGGTTTTTTAGAATGACGTGCAGATTTTTGGATGTGTGGATTGATTTTGAGAGCAGCAGGCGACTTGGTGGTTCGCGCAGTCCCTCGCGAGAGAACCCATAAACACGACGCGCGCCGGAAAGGCGCGCGATGGTGGCGGATTTTAATAAACCCTGAAAATCTAATGCTAACTCGAAGGCTGAGGCGCGAAGCCGACGTAACTGCTGGCGCGGTGCCCGCAGCGTCTCCCCAGACACCGGCCCGCGCCTCAATGCCTTCGTGTCGACTTCGATGAGGCGATCTAAAATCGGGTTGTCTCTTAAAATTTCTGCCGCTCCACGTTCTACCACCCAGGAAATTTCTGCATGCGGCAGTGCAGTCCGGATAGCCGAAAGTGCCGGGAGCGTGTGAACGATATCGCCGATGCTTCCGAGTTTGACGATAAGAATACGCATTTACTAGTAAGCAGTGAGCAGTAAGCAGTGAGCAGTAAGCAGTGAGCTGTAAACAGTGACCTGTAAGCGGTCCGCGGGTTCCTGCTCACTGCTTACTGCTCACCGCTCACTTTTCTCAGCAGAGCAGAGGTGGAATGATCTTTTGGATCTCCAACAATTGCTACGCGACCTCCATAAGATCGTACCACATCACGTTCTGGAACCGTTTCTTCGGTGTAATCAGTGCCCTTAGCGTGAACATCGGGCCGCAAGGCGAGCAGAAGCTCACTAACGGTGGGTTCGGGAAAGATTGTGACCAGGTCGACTGCC
>JANLZV010000096.1:0-9224 GCA_031366425.1 Pyrinomonadaceae bacterium
CCTGGGTGGTCCATGGGTCTGACGGCCTCGATGAAGTAACACTTTCCGGGCCGACGTTTGTAATTGAAGTCACCGGGGAAACCACCAGAGAGATCGAAGTCTCGCCGAATGATTTCGGATTAAACGTCTGCAGCCTGGAAAAGT
The DNA here is from genome assembly GCA_031366425.1 of Pyrinomonadaceae bacterium. GTDB lineage: Bacteria > Acidobacteriota > Blastocatellia > Pyrinomonadales > Pyrinomonadaceae > PSRF01. The sequence goes on from JANLZV010000096.1 coordinate 145, forward strand.
TACGCGCCGTTGATGCGGATGGCAGCGCTCGGACGATCAGGGAAGTAATCAATGGCACACGGCGCGACGAAGCTCGCGCACTCGTAGTAGCAAACGCGGCTGCGGCGCTGTTCGTTGGCGGAGCGACGACGATTCTAAGGGACGCGGCGCGAATCGCGGAGCAGAGCATTGATACGGGAGCCGCCGCGAACAAACTCGAGCTCTTGATTGAAGCAACCAATGTCTCCTGATTTTCTTAGCGAAATAATTGCTGACAAACGATCGCGAGTCGCGCTGGCCCGCGAAGCTGGTCCATTTGCCGAGCTGCAGGCGTGCGCCCAATTAGTGCGAAGTGAGATTGCGCCTCGCGCATTGACCACGGCCCTTCGCAAGGGACTCGCAGCGGGCATTCGTTTGAATATCATTTCGGAATTCAAACGGGCGTCGCCTTCGAAGGGGATCATCCGGGAAGGCGCGAGAGCTGCGGAAATGGCGCGAGACTACGAGGCGAACGGGGCGGTCGCGATTTCAGTGCTGACTGAAGAGGGCCGCTTTATGGGTAGTATGGATGACTTGCGCGCCGTGCGAACGGCAGTGGGCATCCCCATTTTACGCAAGGATTTCATCGTCGATGAATATCAGCTTTACGAGTCGGCAGCTGCCGGCGCTGATGCAGTGTTGTTAATTGTGGCGGCGCTGGCTGACGATGAGCTGACGAAACTGCGCGAGGTGGCAGAGGACAAGTTGGGACTTGACGCCCTGGTTGAAGTGCACACGCAAGATGAATTGCAGCGCGCGTTCGACTCTGGTGCGACTTTGATTGGCGTCAACAATCGTGACCTGCGCACGTTTGAGGTGTCGCTACAGACGTCTCTGGATTTGGCGCCCGAGATTCCGTCGAGCGTAATTTCAATCAGCGAAAGCGGCTTGCGCACCGCGGATGATCTGCGAAGGCTGAGCGCCGCCGGCTACCAGGGCTTTCTCATTGGCGAGAGCTTCATGCGTGAAGAGTCGCCCGGCCGGGCCTTGCGAGCTTTGCTCGACGATGCCGCGATCCCGGGCTTCGATCTGTGAATCGAGAGTTAAGCGGTCATGATTAAAGTCAAAATCTGCGGGGTGACTAATCTTCAGGACGCGCTTGCGGCGGCTGACGCAGGCGCTGATGCGCTCGGGTTCAATTTCTATCGGCAGAGCAGGCGATTTATTGAACCGACAGCGGCGCGCGAGATCGTTCGCCAGTTGCCGCGAAATCTGTTGACCGTTGGAGTATTTGTAAACGAGGCCCATCCGGACCTTGTCGCGCGGATTGCCGACGAAGCTGGTGTTTCAGGCGTGCAGTTGCATGGGGACGAGTCGCCTGAATATTGTGTGGGATTGGCGGGGCGGTTTTTGATCAAGGCCTTGCGCGTTGGGCCGGGCTTTCGGCCGCAAGATGCATTGGACTACCAAGTGGATGCGATCCTGCTCGATGCGTTTGACGCGCGAGCACGAGGAGGCACCGGCCACCTTTGCGATTGGACGCTCGCGCGAGCCACTCGCGAACTCGTGCCGAAACTTTTTTTGGCCGGCGGGCTCGCCCCGGAGAATGTGGCCGAAGCGATTGCGGTGGTTGGGCCATACGGAGTAGACGCGGCCAGCAGTCTCGAAGAGTCGCCTGGGGTAAAAGATGCGGCGCGGATGCGCGCGTTCGTGGCGGCCGCGCGCTTAGGGCAACAGCAGAAGCAGTCGTCGATCACCGAGGATTCGGAGCGCCGAGGGTAAATTAAATGTCGAAAACTGAACCTGACGAACTGGGCCATTGGGGCCGTTATGGAGGACGCTTCGTCCCCGAAACTCTGATGGCGCCGCTTGAAGAATTAACGGCTGCCTATCTCGCCGCGCGCGAAGACGACAGTTTTCACGCGGAGCTGGATGATCTGCTGCGCAACTACTCGGGCCGGCCTACGCCGCTTTTCCACGCGGCGCGTCTTTCCGAAGCATGGGCCGGCGCCCGCGTTTACCTCAAACGTGAAGACCTTTCACACACGGGTTCGCACAAAATTAACAACACCCTCGGCCAGATTTTGTTGGCCCGAAGAATGGGAAAGGCGCGCATCATCGCCGAAACTGGCGCGGGTCAACACGGAGTTGCCACTGCCACGGTCTGCGCTCTGTTTGGACTTGAGTGCACAGTCTACATGGGTGCGGAAGACATCCGGCGGCAGAAGCTCAATGTGTTTCGCATGAGATTGCTGGGCGCGGAGGTGCGCGAAGTTAACTCCGGCTCGCGCACGCTCAAGGAAGCGATCAACGAAGCGCTACGCGATTGGGTTACGAACGTGGCGGACACTTATTACCTTCTGGGTAGCGCGCTTGGCCCACATCCCTATCCCTTGATGGTCCGTGATTTTCAAAGTGTGATTGGACGCGAAGCACGCGCGCAAATTTTCGAAATGGAAGGGCGCATGCCGGATGTTCTGATCGCCTGCGTGGGCGGCGGTTCAAATTCGATTGGTCTTTTTCATCCGTTTCTCGACGATGCCTCGGTGCGGATGATCGGAGTGGAAGCGGGCGGGACGGGAAACACTTTGGGCGAACACGCCGCGCGCTTCAACGAAAGCGGCGGCGGCAGGCCGGGCGTCTTACACGGCACCATGAGCTATGTGCTCCAGGATGAACGCGGTCAGATTGCCGCCACGCATTCCGTTTCGGCTGGCCTTGATTATCCGGCGATCGGCCCTGAACACGCCTTCCTGCATGACGCCGAACGCGTTGAATACGTCTCCGTCTCCGACACGGAAGCCCTGGCGGCATTTACCGAACTGGCTCGGCTGGAAGGAATTATTCCCGCGCTTGAGTCGGCCCATGCGTTGGCCCACGCGCGGGAAATTGCCGCGAAGCTGACACGCGATCAGATCGTCATCGTTAATCTTTCCGGCCGCGGCGACAAAGATGTGGATACCGTAAGCGATAGACTGAATGCAGTAAGTTAGAAGCCAGATGAATCGAATCAGTGAAACATTTGCGAGGTTGAAGCGCGAGCACTCCCACGGTCTGATCCCGTTTATCACGGCCGGCGATCCAGATCTTGAGACCACGTACGAACTGATGATCGAGCTGGCTGAGGCCGGTGCAGCGATCATCGAACTCGGCGTTCCGTTTAGCGATCCGATTGCTGATGGACCAGTGATTCAAAGAGCTTCCGAGCGCGCATTAAGTTCTAGTAAAGATGGAGTGGGCGTGGCAGACGCTTTGGAACTAGCGAGACGCGTCCGCCTCAAAACCGATGTTCCCATAATCCTATTCAGCTACTTCAATCCGTTGCTGCAATATGGCCTGGAGCGGCTGGCAAACGACGCGCGGGCCGCGCAGGTTGATGGAATGCTAGTGACCGATTTGATTCCGGAAGAGGCTGGGGAATTTTCAGCCCTCCTGAAAACGCGTGGGTTGGACCTGATTTTCCTGGTAGCGCCCACGTCCACGGACGCCCGACTCCGTCTGGTGGCCAAACGCGCGAGCGGCTTCATTTACGCAGTTTCGCGCGCGGGTGTGACCGGAGCACAAACCACCGTCAGCGATGGAGCGCAGAAACTCGTCGCGCGCGTCCGCGCAGTTTCCGATCTGCCAATCGCCGTCGGGTTTGGAATTTCAAACGCCGACCAGGTAGAAGAAGTTTTGAGTTACGCGGACGCCGCAGTCGTAGGCTCCGCCATCGTTGCGGAAATAGAGCGCCAGACGGCGCAGCCGGACCTCGTGGAAAAAATTGGAGCATTCACGCGCGCCTTGTTGCCGCAGGGTAGCGACTAGACTTGGCCAGGAGACAGCATGACTTTACCAATCAAATTCGGTTATCCGCCGATGGAAGCGCTCCTCGTCAACCAGATTCCCACCGGCGACAACTGGCAGTATGAGCCGAAATGGGACGGCTTTCGTTGTATCGCGTTTCGCGACGGCGAGAGCGTGGAGTTGCAGTCGAAATCCGGGCAGTCGCTCGGGCGTTACTTTCCAGAAATCGTCGCCGCCGTGGCGCAGGTGAAGGCTACTCAATTTGTGATTGATGGCGAACTGATCATCACCCTCGACGGCGAACCTTCCTTTGACGCGTTGCTGCAACGAATTCATCCCGCCGCCAGCCGGGTCGCGAAGCTGGCCCAGGAGACGCCGGCGCGTTTTGTGATCTTCGATTTGCTGGTTGACGAACGAGGGAATGAAAACTTTAGCGAGCCCTTGAAAAAGCGCCGTCAGAAACTGGACGCCTTCGCAAAAAAGTTTTTCACCAGGAAAAATGAAACGCTCGAACTTTCACCTAAGACCCTCGACGCCGCGTTAGCTCTTGAATGGCTAAACGATCCCAGTGTCCGGCTTGACGGCGTAATCGCGAAACGTCTCGACCTGCCATACCGTTCTGGTGAACGCGATGGGATGCAGAAAGTAAAAAAACTTCGCACTGCTGATTGCGTCGTCGGCGGATTTCGTTATGCGTCGAAAGGAAAGGTTGTTGGGTCGTTGTTGCTCGGTTTGTACGACGAAAACGGATTGCTGCATCACGTTGGTTACACCTCGAGCTTCAGCGAGGCAGAGAAGAAAGAGTTGACGAAGCAGCTGGAACCGCTGATCGCGCCACCGGGGTTTACCGGCAACAAGCCTGGCGGACCAAGCCGCTGGAGCACCAAAAAGACTGGGGAATGGGAACCTCTGAAGACGAAGTTGGTGATCGAAGTTCAATTTGATCACTTCACTGGTGGCCGTTTTCGTCACGGCACGCGCTTTCTGCGCTGGCGCACCGACAAGAAACCGAAGCAGTGTGGTTTCGATCAACTCGAACAACAGCACTGAAATTGTCGTCCGCAGATTACCCGGATTCGCGGAGTGTGCCGCCCGGCACTCTTCTTCATCACCAGAGTAATCTGCGTATAGACGTCAGGGTTCTTCAAATCAACAGCTCTTAGCGATGAGAAATTCGCGTGGAATACTCCCGGCGCGAGTTTAGCCTGCCAGGTATGACTTCGCTGCCGGAAAACGTAACGCTCCGCGGAAAAAAATCTTGCTGTGGCCGGGGGGGCGCCTGGGGCGAACTGGCGCAGCTGTGCTCTGGTACGGGTGTTGACTAGTCCTTTGCGGATGCAGCTTTGAATGAGAGCGTGACGATGTGGCGGAACGAACGCTTTCACTGGGGAGCGCAAGCGATTAGCGCATTTTACCGGCAGTTTTAGCCGCCGGCAGCTTTAAGCATTTTGTACTGGACGTACACACGCATGTCCCGATTCCATGCGAGCGACAGTGGGCCGACGGCGCGGGCGCCGGAATTGAAATTGGGACAGGCGAAGATAAATGACTCAGCCGATTCAACCACGGAGACCAAGAATTCACAGTTCGCCACACGCGAAACTTTTCGGCACCGGCGACCTGAACCGGATCCTTCGCTGCGCGGTGATTGTGGCCCATCCGGCCGATGAAGTGGTGGGGGCAGGCTGTCTGATCTCAAAGCTCGTGGACGTCAGTATTCTGCACGTCACGGATGGGGCGCCCTGCGACATGGCAGATGCGAAAGCCGCCGGCTTCCAGGAACGCACCGAATATGCTGAAGCTCGCAAGCAGGAATGCATCTCCGCGCTGGCGATAGCCGACGTGCCCGCGGATCGCATCGTAGATCTCGACGTAACTGATCACTGCGCTTCAAATTATCTGGCAGACCTGACGCGGAAGATTGCGACGTTTCTACAGCAATCAGGCGCAAACATCGTGGTTACCCATCCTTATGAAGGCGGTCACCCAGATCATGACGCCACAGCCTTTGCCACTCATGCCGCCCTTCGACTTTTGAAACGTAATGGCTTTCGCCCGCCGTCGCTTTTTGAGATGGCCCTGCATCCGAGCAAAGACGGGAAGGCAAAAGTGCCAGAGTTTTTGGGATCGGATCGCGAGACTACAACCCTGTTGCTCGATGAACGGGCCACCGCTTTGAAGCAGAAGATGTTTGCTTGTTTTGAGTCGCAGAGTGAGAGCCTCGCGGTTTCGCCGTTTTGTCACGAAAAATTTCGCCAACCGCAAAGCTACGACTTCACGATCGCGCCGCATGAAGGCAAGTTGCATTACGAGAATTTCGACTGGGCGCCGCGGGGTGAGGAGTGGCAAAGTTTGGCGCGCCAGGCGCTCGCGGATCTATTCCCGCGTAGAAGAGTTGCAGGTTCGAGCCATGAGACTTCCAACAACGCCGGGTAGGGAAGCGCGCAATGTGTAATGTGCCTCCGTCTTCGTTCCCTCACACAACCACTGGTGATCTGCCTCTTCTCCAAAACGAGAGCGCCAATCCCAAAATCGTTAGGATAAACATTATGAAGTTCACGATGACTCCTGGCGGGGTGCCGACCCGGATCAGCGGAACAAACTGGAAAATCAACTGACCGCCCAGATAATTAAACGCGAGCACGACAAACATCAACGGCACGGCGCTGCGATACCGGAACAACACGAGCGCACCTGCCAGCGAGATAATCAATCGCCGCAGCGAACCGACCATGAAGATTGCCAGGATTGTTTGCGCTGCGGCCGGGGGGTAGGTCTCGAGCGGGATACCATCAGCTTGTTGCGCGATCGAATAACCGTTAACGAGGACCATCACACTCTGCGCGACGTGAATAAAAACGATCGCTCCCAATAACCAGAGCGCGATCTTCGACCCGGAATACTTGTTGTCGATGGGTCGGGGAAACAGTTTCTCCATCATGGCGTTTCCTTTCGGGTCTAACTTATGCACTCAGGATGCATACGAAGATTATCGCCGAAGGTTCGCGTCGGAAGACGGAAAGATGAGAGGCGAGGTTGGATGATGAAAGCTGAAGGGTGAAGGATGAAAACAGAAACGCTTACGTTTCATCCTTCAGCCTCGTCGTTCATTACGCTGCTTTCGCGCGGCGGATCGAATACAGCCGGTGCTCTGTGCGGATCAACAAGCGCTCACCCACGAGCGCGGGCGACGCGAGAGTGAAGTCATCAAGCGCGTTCACGTGCAGCAACTTAAACTCTTCACCCGTCCCGATCACAAACGTCTGGCCCTCTTCGCTCAGGCAAAACAGTTTGCCGTTGTAAGCCCAGGGCGAAGTGGTGAAAGCCGTGGCCGCCGGATCGATTCGCGTCTTGTAAGTTTGCTTGCCGGTCTTAGCGTCAAAGCGCGTTAGGATCCCGGTCTCGCTGAGTGAATACACGGCGCCCTCATAAGCGAGAGACGACGGCAGATAAGTTCCCGCGCGAGGTTGCGACCACACCACATACTCGTTTGAGGTCTGATCTTTGCTTAGCGAGATGTTGCCCGCTGCGCCGGGGCGAATAGCCAGCAGTCGCCCTCCTCGCCCGCCGTTGATATGCAGCAGGCCGTCGTACGCGAACGGCGTGGGAACCGGCGCGCCCGCCATTCCCGACATCCGCCATAGTTCTTTCCCCGCCAGATCGTAACTAACTACTTCCCCCGGCCCGATCGCGACGATCTCGGTGCGCAACGCGTGGCGCCAAACGAAAGGCGACGCCCATCCTGTTCGTGCCGGTTGCCCTTTGGCCAGGTCACGGTTCGTGCGCCAGACTTGCTTGCCAGTCTTCCTGTCGAAGCCGGCGATGTACTGCTGCTTCTCATTGTCGTTTACGATCACCACCAGGTTGCCGGCCAGCGCAGGCGAACTCCCTGTCCCAAAGTCGAGGTACATAGGATTCGCTTCGACTGGGGTGGTCCATACCTGCTTCCCCTTCAGGTCAAACGCCCACAGCCCGAGGTTCGCCACATACACGTAGATAAACTTTCCGTCGGTCACCGGACTCTCGGAGATAAAGCTGTTCTTGCGATGACGTCCGCCCGGGGGTTGGCCCTGGTGAAACTCTTTCTGCCACTCCACTTTGCCGCTCTTCAGATTCAGGCAATAGAGCACGTAGTGGAGCATCACTTCTTTTGGGAGTTCGATGTCGCGGGCCGTCACCCGATCGATGACCTCTTTCTCCGGCAGGCCCTGCTTCATTAGTTGCGCGACATACTCATTGCTGTATTCGGTGCCGATCTGCGGCGGTTTTGACTTGCCCTCCGTCGTCACCGTAGTTACATAAACCCTTCCGCCGGTGACAATCGGCGACGACCACCCGCGTCCGGGAATCTCCTGCGACCACTCCACGTTTTCAGTCTTTGACCAGCGATCGGCCAGACGCGCGTGTGCTCCGACGGGATTCGCGTCGGGCCCACGAAACTGTGGCCAGGCAATGTCCTGGGCGCGAACGATGGGGGACATCGGTGGCGACAACACGAACAGCGCGACTACGAGCATCACCAGAGCCGAAAGAGCGTAAGCGTTTTTAACGTTGCGATTGCTTGCTGCGGATGAACAAAATGAACTCATGATTCTCCCGTAGGTTTCGTTTGCGATGAATTGGCTGCTTGACTTCGCTTACAAACGTTAGCGCTGCGCTTTTTGTTTCGCTAGTTCGGTCCGAAAGGCTTTCTCTCGGTTGGCGACATACTGGGCGTATCCCTTTGGATCGATCAAAGCCATCACGACCGCGTTTCTTTACTGCTTACTGCTTACTGCTTACTGCTTACTGCCCCTTCGCGACCTCAACATAGAAGTTGCGATTCACTTCAAATGTTTTGATCTCTTCAGAGAACTCAAAGGCCTGCTTTACTTCGCCAGGTGTTATCTGAATCTCCTTGCCATTGAGACTCACGCGAATCGGCATTGCGAATCCCTTAACCACTCGTTCGTAGTAAAACGAAACGCTCTTCCCGTTCACGTTGTATTTCAACAAGGGAATCTTTGTGGTCCGCAGGTACTGGTCAAATACTTTGCTGAGATCAATACCGGCCTTAGTGCTGATATACGACTCAACCTGTTCCGTGGTAACGGTCTGATGCCAAAAATCAGACTGGAGCCCACGCAGGATCGAGAGCCACTTCGCGTCGTCATTGATAACGTGGCGAATGGTATGCAGCATGTTCCCGCCCTTGGGATACATGTCGCCTGAACCTTGCCGATTCGACCCATAAACCCCAATAATCGGACGGTCGTTTCGGATGCTGAGACGGGTACCGACGACGTAATCCTCCGCATCTTTTTTCCCGAAGTGGTATTCGACAAAAAGGTTTTCGG
>JANLZV010000107.1:0-5803 GCA_031366425.1 Pyrinomonadaceae bacterium
CTCCGATCCTGCTGACGCGTACGCCTTACAACGCGACTGGCCTGACCAGCTATGCCGAAAGCTCCCATCTGGGCCCGACGATTAACGGCTACGACAACGCAGTCGATGTGATCGTTGAAGGCGGCTACATTCGCGTGGTCCAGGACATCCGCGGCAAGTATGGCTCCGAAGGCGACTACGTGATGAACCGCCCCTTGCACGGCCCGCAAAATCCTACAGCTGTGGACCACGCCACTGTCACCTACGACACGATCGACTGGTTAGTCAAAAACGTGCCGCACAACAACGGCCGGGTGGGCATCCTCGGCATTTCCTATGACGGCTTTTTACCCTTGATGGCCCTCGTCAATCCGCATCCGGCGCTTAAGGTTTCAGTCCCAATGAACCCGATGGTCGATGGCTGGATGGGCGACGACTGGTTTCACAACGGGGCGTTTCGCCAGCAAGGCATGAGTTACATCTACGACCAGCAGGCTACCCGAGCCAACGATATAAAATGGTGGACCAGCCACTTCGACGACTACGATATGTTTCTGCAGGCCGGTTCCGCCGGAGAACTGGGCCGCCGTCGCGGCCTGGAACAAGTCGGCTTTTGGCGCAAACTGCTCGAGCATCCCAGCTACGACGCTTACTGGCGCGACCAGGCAGTTGATAAAATTCTCGCCGCTCAACCTTTGAAGGTGCCAGTGATGCTGGTCCATAGCCTGTGGGACCAGGAAGATATCTATGGCGACATTGCCGTCTACAAGGCAATCGAACCTAAGGACACGAAAAACGATCAGGTATTTCTGGTGATGGGCCCCTGGCATCACGGCCAGGAGATTAAAGAAGGCTCGTCGCTTGGGGCGATCAAGTTTAGCAGCGACACCGCGCTTACTTTCCGTCGAGACATCCTGCGGCCATTCCTCGATCAGTATCTCAAGGAAGGCGCGCCTAAGGCTGACGTCGCACCGGTCGTAGCGTTCGAGACTGGAACAAATACGTGGCGGCGTCTACCTTCATGGCCGGCAGGATGCGCAAGCGGCTGCCCGGTCAAGTCGACGCCACTTTATCTTTCGGCCGGACTTAAGGCCGGTTTCGCGGCTCCCAAATCCGGTGACGCAGCGTTTGAAGAATACACTTCCGACCCAGCTAAACCCGTACCCTATCGAGCGCGGCCAATCGACGGCACAAGTTGGTCAAGATGGCTGGTGGACGATCAACGCGAAGCTTCAGGCCGGCCCGATGTCGTAGCGTTTGTTTCGGAGACGCTGAGCTCGCCGGTGAAGATCAGCGGTGAACCGATCGCCAATCTCGTCGCTTCAACCAGCGGCACTGATTCCGACTGGGTCGTGAAAGTTATTGATCTCTATCCTGACGAAGTCGCCGGCCAGGCGAATATGGGCGGCTATCAACTGATGATCTCAGCCGACATCTTTCGCGGCCGCTATCGCGAAAGCCTGGAAACACCCAAAGCGATTGCCGCCAACACCCCACTGCTTTATCGATTCGCTCTTCCCACGGCTAATCATGTCTTCCTTCCTGGTCACCGGATCATGGTCCAGATCCAGTCAAGCTGGTTTCCGCTTTACGATCGTAATCCGCAAACTTTTGTCCCCAATATCTTTTGGGCCAAGCCCGGCGATTATCGCAAAGCTGTGCAGCGGATCTATCACTCGCCCGGTGACAATCTGAAGTGGAGCTTTATCGAACTGCCAATCGTCACCACTCCTTGAACCAGGTCATCATCATTGTCTACACGACGCTCTACCGGAAAGGCGGCCAGCAGTTTCCGGTCGTCGCGCGGACGCTTGCCCGCGAGAAAATTGAAAGTGGAGTCAAAGCAGAAGTAATCGTGCAGGCCGTTGAAAGCAAGCGCGAGTTGCTGCACATCTTCGATGACGTAAGAGCCTCGGGAAAACAGATCAGCGAATTTCACTTTGTCGGACACTCGGGAATGTATGGCCCGATGTTTGGCACCGTGGCTTTCCCCGAACAATTCAGCCCTTACGAATGGGAGACTTTGCAACTCCCTTTTTCGGCCGGCGCCGCTGCGTTTTTTCATTGCTGCCGCTCAGCCCGCTGGTTCGCCCCATTTTTTTCTCGCACCTTCAAGGTGAAGACTTACGGCTTTTTCTGGTACACCACCTTCTCGCGCAGCCGCGAATATTTTCGTTACGCAGGAGCGGACGCGACCGCGGAAAGTCTCTACACGATTGGTTGCAAGGGGCGAAAGTCTCACGGCTTGGGTGCGTCGGCGCTGAAGTTTGCCGGCCTCATGCCGGCCGAGAAGATGAAAGAGTTTGTTCCCGCACCGCCGACGGGAGATGTCTCCTATAACCAGGTAGCGGGGCTTTACGATGAGGTCTTCGCCGATATCCGCGTGCGACGCGACGAATGGAAATGGCTCAATGAGCACCTGCCTGAAGACCACACGATCAGCGTGCTTGATATCGGGTGCGGCAATGGCGCGCTGCTCGCAGCCTTGAGCGGAAGAATCGCACGCGGCGCCGGCGTTGATGAATCTGAGGCCATGCTCGAGAGAGCTCGCCAACGAAATTCGGCCGACAGGAATTTGGAATTCTCGCGAATTAACTCTCCCGCGCTTCCCTTTCCAGACTCGAGTTTTGATGTGGTGATCTCGCTAATGTCATTTCGTTACCTCGATTGGGATCCGCTCTTGAAAGAGGTGAAACGCGTTGCGAAACCGGGAGGCCGATTCTTGATCGTCGACATGGTTACCGATCCGGTCGGCCGCAGCGAGTATCCTCAACTAATCAAGGACAAACTTCGGACAGTGATTAGCCGGAAACAGAACACAGCCTTTGAGACAAACCTGCGGCGGCTGGTAAATCATCCCGACTGGAAAAAAATGCTGGAATACAATCCCATCCGCTCGGAACATGAAATGAAGTGGTACCTCGAGAGCCGATTTCCTGAACGAAAAATCGAGACCCTCAATCTCGGTTGGCACGCGCGGATGGTGGCTTTTGATTCTGGCCCGGTCGAACGCGGCGTCGAAGTCAAACTTACCTATCCTTAAATCTGAAACGCGTTTCGTGAAAACTTAAATGCCGGAACCTGGACCTAAACTCGCGATCGTTGACTGGGGAATTGGCGGCCTCGGCATTTACCGGCTGATAAGGTCTCAGCTTGGAGACATGCCGGTGCTTTATTTTTCCGATACGGGAGTGACACCTTACGGCCGGATGTCGCGCGAACAACTCGTCGATCGCTTATCGAAAGTTTTTAGCTTCCTCGAACAACAAGGCGTGAGTCACGTCGTAGTCGGCTGTAATGCGGCGAGCACAGTTCTTCCGCTCATGAAAATCGACAAGCTGAGAGTCGCTGGAGTCATCGAAGGCGCAATTGCGATGATCGCGAAGCTGTCTCCGCCGAAGTTAGCGTTGATCGGTGGACGGAGGACTGTCCTCTCCGGAGTTTACCGGCGCGGTTTTGCCGAGCGAGGCATCAACCTCACTCAACGAATTGCGCAACCGCTTTCGGCGCTTATTGAAGCGGGCGACACTTCGTCTCCCGAGTTGCGCGAAGAATGCCGGAAGATTCTCGGTCCCATCAGGGATTCGTCTCACCTGCTGCTGGCCTGCACTCATTACCCCGCAATCACTTCCGTGATCAGAGACTACGTTTCCCGGTCGACCGTCATGATAGATCCCGCCAATGAACTGATTCGCACGATCAGACGTTGGCGCCTGAAGCAACCGACCGGCGCACAGCTCGCGTCAGACCGCTTCATCACCTCGGGCAATTCTGCAAAGATGAAAGTTGCGGCATTCAACGCATTCGGAGTTAAGATTAGGGAAATCGAAAGGGCGGTTTTCTGACACGAACCGGAGACTACTCGGTATGAGCACGAAATCATTGAAGACGTTATTCACCGAACATCCTCATGAGGTGGGAATGAATTATTCGCGCCATTGCCGGTATGCCTTTTCCGTGATGCTCCGACTGTTCGGCTGCGGGCTCGCCTGTTCAATTCATGCTTTCTTTCCGTTTCTCTTCACTCACACCACCAGCGATACCGTTAAGAAATTAAACGAAGACTTCAATCACCGGATGATGAACTGAGATGCGACGACCGACGCTTCCCCATTCACGCTTCGTGTTTCAGTTCGCGCTGATCGCCCTCCTGCTGGGCTCACTTTCCGCGACTCCTCAAAGTGCGGCGGGGAGAGTCTCGATCGATTCTGAGGACAAGCGAGGCAACCTGTTGGAGATCAAGGACAAGCGTCGCGTCGCCCTGCTGGTGATGCGGAGTTCGGTGATTGATGCCAGCGGTTCTGACGCGCCGGTGATAGCTGAGGCGCTCGCGGCCAAGCCGAAGGAAGCGCTTAGACATCGTTTTGCCTACGGCACCGTGGCCCGCAAACTCAATTCATACATGCGAAAGTATCGCAGCATGTCTGCCGTTTACGATATCTCCCAAGCGGACATCATCATCTATTTCAAACTCGTCGAGTATCGTCGCTTGTTGAGCGGCGTTTATGCCTATGGCGAAATGTTTGTGATCGTCAACCCGATGCCTGATGAACATCAGCCGGCGAGGGTAATCTGGAAAACACACAAGGTCGTCTATGCTGAAGACGCAATCAAAGACGTGGTCAAAGAATTGAAGCGCGTTCGCGGTGAACGGTGACAAACTTCCCCGCCCGCACTTAACCCGTTGGCCCCTTGTCGCCGACCACCAGATCGCGGAGCCTTGCAGCACCCGGTCGCTACGGCTCCCGGTTCTGTATTAGCCCATCCATGAGGTGTAATGAAAACTAAAGCTGCTGTGCTTTACGAAACGGGCGCGACGCAACCCTTTGCTGCCAGCCGCCCGCTCGTGGTTGATGAGATCACGCTTGATGGACCAGGCCCACGTGAAGTCCTGGTGGAAATGGTCGGCGCGGGATTGTGTCATTCGGATCTCTCGGTGGTTGACGGCTCGCGCCCGCGCCCTCTGCCGATGGTGCTGGGCCATGAGGCGAGTGGAATCGTGCGGGAAGTTGGCGGCCCAAGTTCAATCGGTAGTGAGTTTGCACCGGGAGATCACGTGGTTTTCAGTTGGGTTCCGGTTTGCGGGCGCTGCCTCTATTGCGCTTCAGGTCGCGGAGCCATGTGCGAGCCGGGGAATGCGGCGAACCTGGTTGGCACCTTGCTCAGCGGTGCCCGACGCTTTACGGTTTCAAACCCCGACTCGCAGAGCTGTAGTCATCACCTGGGTGTCTCGGCGTTTTCTCAATTCACGGTAGCTGCGGAGGAGTCCCTCGTAAAAATCGATCCCGACCTGCCGCTTTCGATGGCCGCACTCTTCGGATGCGCGGTGATGACCGGCGTGGGCGCGGTGATAAATACCGCTGCAGTGCAAGCGGGAACGTCAGTCGCGGTGTTTGGACTTGGCGGTGTCGGGCTCAGTGCGGTGATGGGGGCCCGAGCTGTCGGCGCGTGGCCGATCATCGCCGTGGACCGGGTGGAAGAAAAACTACAACTCGCACGCGAAGTCGGCGCGACGCATACGATTAACGCTACCCAAGACGATCCGGTCGAAGCGATCAGGGAAATCGGATCCGGCGGGGCTGATTGCGTGATCGAGAGTGTGGGCAATGAGGCAGTGTTGATTCAAGCTTATCAATCGACGAAGCGTTGCGGCACCACCGTAACGGCCGGATTGCCTGCGCCGAGCAAAATGTTTAGCGTGCCCGCGCTGGGCATCGTCGCCGAAGAACGCACGATCAAAGGATCTTATATGGGAGGCTGCGTTCCGCGCCGCGACATCCCACGGTTTGTTCAAATGTACCGGGCCGGGCTTTTGCCCGTGGAC
>JANLZV010000117.1:0-6101 GCA_031366425.1 Pyrinomonadaceae bacterium
TGTGAACCCCGAGGTGCGCCTCGACGCCGGACGCAAACAGGAGGCGACCGGATCGCTGGTGGGTTACGAGATGGAGGTCTACCGCAAAGACGGTGAAAAGATTTGGGTGCGGGTTAACCGCCGCGCACTGCGTGATTCCAATGGAAAAGTAATCTACTTCGAAGGTTCGGTTGAGGACATTACCGCTCGCCGGTACATCGAAGAAGAAAATCGCAAGACGAGGAGCCAATACGAATCGCTGGTCCATACCATCGACGGCATTGTTTGGGAAATGGACGTCGCGACTTTTCAGTTCACCTTCATCAGCAAGCAATCGGAACAGATTCTCGGCTACACGCCGGAGGAATGGCTGAGTGATCCTAATTTTTGGGAGCTCCATCTCCATCCGGAAGATCGAGACTGGGCGTTGGGATTTTGCCTCAAAGCTGCGGGGGAAAAAGCGGACCACGAATTCGACTATCGAATGATCGCCGCCGACGGCCGGGTAGTTTGGCTCCGCGATATTGTGACGGTCGATCGTTCGCCACAGCAGCATCCACATATGCGTGGCGTGATGGTGGATATCACTGAGCGCAAACTGGCGGAAGATGAACTAAAAAACAGCGAAGCCCGGTATCGCGATCTGGTGGAGAATGCTCACGATCTTATTTATGAGCACGATCTAAATGGAAACTACACCGCCGCCAACATTGCCGGGGAACGAATCACCGGATACACGCTCGCCGAGAGCCTCAAGTTGAACCTGCTGCAGACGGTCGCTCCTGAATCGATCGATAAGGCCCGGGAAATGGTTCGCCGCAAGCTTGCCGGTGAGAGTGTGACTGCCTATGAACTCGTGATCGTCGCTAAGGATGGCCATCGCGTTCCGATCGAAGTCAATACCCGGCTGCTTTTGCAGGATGGAGTTCCGGTCGGCGTACAGGGCATCGCGCGCGACATTACCGCACGCAAACACGCCGAAAACGAACTGCGCGAAAGTGAAGCGAGATACCGTCTTCTCTTTGACTCCAATCCGCAACCGATGTGGGTTTACGATCTTGAGACGCTCGCCTTCCTCGCCGTTAACGAATCAGCCGTCCAGCACTACGGTTACTCGCGGGAAGAATTTCTTTCGATGACGATCAAAGACATTCGCCCCGCAGACGATATTCCGGCGCTCTACAACGCGGTGGCGAACAGTTCCCCGGGTGTCACTGATGCCGGGGTCTGGAGACACGTCCGAAAAGACGCGAGCGTCATTGAAGTAGAAATAACGGGTCACCTGTTGAATTTTTCCGGGCGCGAGGCCGAACTGATTCTCGCCAACGACATCACTGAGCGCAATCGATTGAAAACGGCGCTGCTTGCCAGCGAGGAGCAGTTGAGGCAGTCGCAAAAACTTGAAGCGATTGGGCAACTGGCGGGCGGCGTGGCGCACGACTTTAACAATCTGTTGACCGTTATCGGTGGTTACTCAAGCATCCTGCTGAATAAGCTCGGCGACGATAATCCGTTGCGCGGCAACGTCCAGGAGATCAAGAAGGCCAGCGATCGCGCAGGCGCGCTCACCAGACAGCTCCTGGCCTTCAGTCGCAAACAGATTCTGCAGCCGAAGATTCTGGATCTCAACGCGGTGGTTTCCGATATGGACAAAATGGTGCGGCGGTTGATCGGCGAAGACATCGATCTGCTGACCATTACTGATCCCAGCCTCTACAAAGTGAAAGCTGACCCGGGCCAGATCGAACAGGTGTTGCTGAATTTGATCGTAAACGCGCGCGACGCCATGCCCGACGGTGGAAAACTGACGATCGAAACTTCAAACGCCATTCTTTCAGAAGACTATGCGCTCAGCCATGCGGCTGTCGCTGGACGCTTCGTGATGTTGGCCGTCAGCGACTCGGGCTGCGGGATGGATGCCGAAGTGCAGAATCACGCTTTCGAACCATTCTTCACCACCAAAGTCGCCGGCAAGGGCACGGGTTTGGGTCTGGCGACCGTCTACGGAATTGTGAAGCAGAGCGAGGGTCACATCTGGATCTACAGCGAACCGGGCGAGGGCACAAGTTTCAAAATATACCTGCCCAGCGTGGACGACGGCGGGGAAGAAACGACTGGCGAGCGAAGTTTGCAGGTGCTCAAAGGTACTGAAACGCTACTGCTCGTGGAAGACGAAGATCAGGTGCGCGACATCGTCCGCGCAATCTTCGAACAACAGGGCTACGAAGTCCTGGTAGCCGCCAATGGTGAACAAGCTTTGGCTCTGGCGAAGCTGCACGGCCCAAGGATCCATCTGCTGATGACAGACGTGGTGATGCCGCAGATGAGCGGGCGCGAACTGGCCGAAAGACTAACCGCGAATTGGCCACACCTGAAGGTGCTTTTCATGTCCGGCTATACCGACGACGCCATCGTACGCCACGGACTGCTGGCTGCGAGTCTCAACTTTCTGCAGAAGCCCTTCGATGCTGCTACCGCGGCGCGGAAGGTCAGAGAGGTGCTTGATTCGCCACTTTAATAACCTATGCAAACGTTATCCGAAAATCGGCCGCGCATTCTGATCATCGACGACGATGAACACATTAGGCGCCTGCTCCTGGATGTTCTCCGCGACAATTATGATTGCTCGCAAGTGGAATCCGCCGAAAGCGCGCTGGAAGCCCTCAAGGATTCGCAGTTCGATCTTGTAATCAGTGACATTCAGATGGGCGGAATGAGCGGGTTGGAACTGGTCCCGCTCGTGCACTCGATCGCACCGGACTGCGTAGTGTTAATGGTCAGCGGCCAAATCAATATCGAAACGGCAATTGCCGCCATGCACGCCGGCGCGTTTGACTACCTTATGAAACCGTTCAACATCCCGCATCTTGAAGCTGCCGTCGCGCGGGCTTTGAAGCAGTCGGTTTTGTTGCGTGAGAAACGTGCCTACAAAAACCAGATCGAAAGTTTGCTGCGGCAGCGGACTGCTGAAGTAGACCGGTTGGCCTACTACGACACGTTGACCGACTTGCCGAATCGCACACTCTTTGAAGATCGGCTGCACCAGGCGCTCGCTGGTCAGCGCGCGCATCAGACGCTCGCGATCCTCTTTGTGTCGTTGGACCAGCTGAAAAAAGTCAACGACACCCTGGGCCACGCCGTTGGTGATCAGTTAATGCAGGAAGTAGCGCAACGTTTGAAAGTTTGCGTGGCGGAGAGTGACACCGTAGCGCGTTTTGGCGGCGAGCAGTTTGCGATTCTGCTCACCTCCATCAGCCAGACTAATGACGTGCTCGAAATAATTGACGCCATTCGCTCCTCCCTGACGCCCACTTTCGATCTTACGGGCATGGCCCTCTTCGGCACCGCCAGTATCGGCGTCAGTTTTTACCCCCTCGATGGCGACGACAGCCAGAGCTTGATGAAAAACGCAGGCGCTGCGCTTTACCGGGCCAAAGATGCAGGCGGGGACAACTACCAGTTTTACGCGGCCGACATGCACGCGACCGCGGCCAAGCGACTCGCGCTCGAAACAAGTCTGCGCCAGGCAATCGAGAATGGTGAGTTGCTGCTCCACTATCAACCAAGAGTGTTAGTGGATTCGAAGCAAGTCTCCGGAGTGGAAGCGCTCGTGCGCTGGCAACACCCTCGTCTGGGATTGGTGTCGCCCGCCGACTTCATTCCGCTGGCCGAGGAAACCGGACTAATTCTTCCGATTGGTGAGTGGGTGTTGCGGGAAGCGTGTTACCAGAGCAAACGCCTGCAGGCGAAAGGCGCCAAGTCAATTCGCGTGGGGGTGAACATTTCCGCTGTGCAACTCCAACGACAGGATCTCGCCGACACGGTGATGAGGATCCTCGCTGAGACGCAACTGTCGCCGGAATGTTTGGAACTGGAGTTGACCGAAAGCTCCATCATGAGTAACGCCGAAAAGTCGATCGAGGTCCTCACCAGGCTACAAAAGATGGGCGTCATGATCTCGGTCGATGATTTTGGCACCGGCTTCTCTTCCCTCTCCTATTTAAAGCGTTTACCGATCGATGTCTTAAAGATCGATCAATCGTTTATCCACGAGCTGACAACCAATCAGGACGACGCCGCTTTAGTGATGGCCATCATCACTCTCGCCCATAATTTGAGATTACGAGTGGTGGCGGAAGGCGTCGAAACGGAAGAGCAGTGGAAATTTCTGCGTCTGCTCAGGTGTGACGAAATCCAGGGCTACGGTTTCAGCCGGCCGTTAACGTCGAGCGCGCTGGAAGAATTGATGGAATCAAGCGGGAGCCGGGAAGAAGCTGAGGTCAGGCTCGGCGCCTATTAGATTTTGGATAGAAATTGCGACGAGAACCCTCGTCGTTGAGTGAAAAATTTATGCATTTATTGGTAATCGATGATGATTCTCAGGTGCGCTCCTTCGTGAGTCAGGTGCTTCAGGACGAGGGCTGGCAAGTAAGCCAGGCCGATTCGGCCGAGACCGCATTTGAAATGTTGCGCGAACAAAAGTGGTCGGTGGTTTTCTGCGATGTCCTGATGGGCGGGGCCGACGGGTTCAGCGTGTTGAGGCGATTTAAAGAGGAACTGCCGCAAACTAAAGTGGTGTTGATGACTGGACATGGCAGCGCCGTCGGCGCCCTCAATGCCACAGCATTCGGAGCTTACGATTATCTGCTGAAGCCTTTCGGCGTCGAAGCACTGCAGTCACTGTCCGCTACCCTGGCCCAACGGCTGGCCCACACTTCACACCGACGTCTGGTGACTGGAAAACGTGCCGGCGCCGAAGCGTCCGATATCGATCTGATCGGACGCAGTGAAGCTTTTATCGAAGTCATGAAACAGGTGGGCCGCGTGGCCGCCACCAATTTACCCGTGCTTCTTACGGGTGAATCGGGGACGGGGAAAGAAGTGGTCGCTGCCGCCTTACACCAGCGCAGCCCGCGTTCGCAAAAGGCCTTCGTTGCCGTTAACTGCGGCGCGATCCCTTCCGAGTTGATCGAGTCGGAACTGTTTGGTCATGTGCGCGGTTCCTTTACCGGGGCTGATCGTGATCGCCGTGGACTCTGGGAAGAGGCCGATGGTGGCACAGTTTTTCTGGATGAGATCACTGAAACGACTCCTGCATTTCAGGTCAAGCTTTTGCGGGCCCTACAGGAAGGCGAGATTCGGCGAGTCGGGTCGAACCAAACTCAAAAAGTCGACGTCCGCGTGGTCGCGGCAAGCAATCGCAACGTGGAGCAGGAAGTCAGCGCCGGACGATTCCGCGAGGACCTTTTTTATCGCCTGAACGCGGTCTCGATCGTGTTGCCGCCTCTGCGCGAAAGGCAGGAGGACATTCTGCTGTTGACCAAGAGTTTCGCTGAGCGTGTGTTCGCGCTAAACCCTTCGGTCACGCTTTTGCCGGAGGCGTTAGCGAAGCTCGAAAGCTATCCATGGCCGGGAAATATTCGGGAGCTGGAAAATGCGGTGGTGCGCGCAGCGGCCATGTGTGACGGCACTATCCGCGCGCAGGATCTGCCCGAACGAATCAGAAACTACCGGGCCACCGCCAACGGCGCGGACGAATCTACTGAAGCGCCGGCCACAACGCCGGAAGTGGAGTGGGTTTCACTCGCCTCAGTTGAAGGAAAATATGTGGCCCAGGTGCTCTCCCACACGCGCGGAAATAAGCAGGCAGCCGCACGCATACTGGAAGTAGATCGCAAAACGCTCGACCGGATGATCAAGCGCCATCACGTGGGATCAAGGCCAAACGGCAACGAAGCGACTTTGGTTGAATCCCGATCCGCTGCAGATGGCCTTCGCCGAACTGCCGTCGCAGACTAATTTAAAACTGCCGGAAGGTTATTCTTTTAAGTTCGCCGTTTCGATTGAGTAAAGCTTCCTTGACAAGGTGGGATAGCTTACATAGATTGTTTAAAGAATGGTAATCCGCTTAGCATCACTGGCCCTGATCCTGGTAATTGGCGGTAGCGTCTTCGCCGGCATCCCTCTCAATAGTAACGAACAGGAATGCGGCATGTCAGAAATGGCCGGTATGGATTGCTGCAAGAAGGCAGCCCAAGCGGGGCCCATAACGCCGGAGATTTCAACCGCGCAGTTATGCTGCTCGCTCATTTGTTCGCAGAGTGGAACGACAGGTTCGACCG
>JANLZV010000118.1:0-10621 GCA_031366425.1 Pyrinomonadaceae bacterium
CTAATTTATTTCCCATGAGCACCCCTTAATTCAGGGTTAATAGTAGCTCACCGAGGAGGTTGCGACAAACGAACACTAATAACGGCAACGGGTTGGCAGGATTGTTAGAGACTCGGGCTCAGTGCCAGTCGCCGACGAGGACAAACGGAGCCCAATAGAAGGGTGCGCTGTATTTCTTGCCGGCAATCATGGCGAGCTGAGCTTCACGCATTGCCGCACTTGGCGAAGTGCCGCCCGCAACCGACGGTGCAGCCAGCAGGCGTTTGTAAAAATCCGTCATCAAATCGGCGGTTGATTTATCAGCCACCGACCAGAGACTAACTCCGACAGTGGGCGCGCCCGCATAGATGAACGCGCGCGTGAGGCCCATCACACCTTCGCCGCGCTTTTCTTTTCCCAAGCCGGTTTCGCACGCCGAGAGCATCACGAGCGGCGAACCCAGCCGGAGGTTGAAGACTTCGTCCGTGCGCAGAAAGCCGTCTTCGCTCTGGTTGCCGACGAGCGATAAGACGAGTCCGGTAAACTGCGGCCGCTCGGCATTCAGCAAACCATGCGTGGCAATGTGGAGGTAACGATATTTACTAATGTCGCGCGTTTCGAGATTGCCTTCGTTCGCATCGAGGTCAAGCCAAACGTCGGCCGGCGCGCCGGAAGTCTTCACTAGTTTGCCGATCTGATCTGCTTCGACTTTGGTTCCGCCGAGACGCGCGAGCGGCAGTCCCTGCATCTTGGCCGGCGGCGTGAATTCAGCGTCTTTACCGGCCACGTCGGTTAACGCGCTTTGGATCCCGAGACCGCGCGTTTCTGAACTGGAAGCGGCACCGCTCGCACCGCGTGCGCGCGCATCGTTTGAATTAAAAACCGGGTCGGCCACAATTAACATCGTGCGACCTGAACCGATCCTTTCTTGTTTGCGAATTGCGCCGACCACCGAAGCTGACGGCGCATAGACAATCTCATTCGATTTCACGAGGTAAGGCAGCGACGAATAATCAACGTTGGCGTTGTCCTTCACGAGCGCTTCAAACGGCACGTAGTTCAGCGCTCCGTCAGCAACCACCAGCAGACGCTTTTCGCCGATCACCGAGCCGGCCGGTTCGACCACCGCTTTGTAGAGCGCGCTCGACGCAGCAGTGAAGCCCGCAGCGTCTTCGGCAAACGGCGTGGCGCTAACGCCCAGTCCACGTGTGTCGGCCATCACATCGATACCGACGATGCGCCTTTGCAATTTGGTGGGAATCAGTTGGGCGCGGAGATCGGTCGCTAGTTTTTCGAGAGACGCGCGCGCCGGGAGTTTGTAAATCGCCGTGCTCGAGCGGCTGATCGCCCAAAGATACGAAGCGTTGCTCCCCAGACTGTATTCAAGCAATATCGTCTGATCGTCGAGCACTTGCTGTTGCACTTCGGCCAGCGACAATGGCTGACCACCCGTCAGGCTGGCATATCGAGGACTCGCCAGCCGGATCTTGTTTTCGATGTCGTCAAATTCGGTTTGCAGCTTATCGAGTTGGCTTTCAAGTTCCGATGGCTTTTTCTTGTTATCGTCGGCGGTCAGGCTAATGCCGGTGAGATCTTCCGCTATTTCCTGTTGCCGCTCAAGATTGTCCTGCTTGCGCTTCAGCAGGTCGGCAGGGATTCCTTCCGTGATCGCTGTGCCGGTTTCGGTCTACAGATCCAATAACGAACGCGCACGGGATTGCTCGTTGACTCGGAATGCTTCGGCGGCATACTCGAGCGCCTGGCCTTCCAGTTGTCCGTTTGCCGCAGGGGTCAGGAGGGCCATTTCCGCTAGGGCGCTCGCCGTTTCATCGAAGACATCCTTGGTCGTCGCCAGAAAAGTTGTCCGCGCTTCATCGGCTCGCAGACTGCCTTCGCGGAGCGTCTCGATCGTTTTAATGGCGTCTCGGTAGTTGCCGAGCGCCGACTGTCGCAGCGAGGCGGCCTTCTTCGCGTCTTTCTCCCCGGCTGCCTGGGACCATAAGCTGCGGCCAAGCCCTCGTTGGGCCGGCCACATTAAGTCGAGCTGCTTGTCGTCCTTCGCCCCTTTTGCGGCCTGCTCGTAAAGTTTTGCAGATTCTTTGTAGTTACCCTGTTGCCAGACTACGTCGGCCAAACTAGTGCGCGCGGTGGCTTTAAAGCGGCGCGTCTGGCCCAAGTTTGAAATCATCGGCAACGCG
This sequence comes from Pyrinomonadaceae bacterium, assembly GCA_031366425.1. GTDB lineage: Bacteria > Acidobacteriota > Blastocatellia > Pyrinomonadales > Pyrinomonadaceae > PSRF01. The sequence continues at coordinate 2,178 of JANLZV010000118.1, forward strand.
CCTTTGCCGGCCTCAGCTGCATTCTTGAAATGGGTTTGCGCAGTGACGAGATCGTTATTTGCAAACGCGACGCGACCCATGCCGACTTCATACGTCATGTAAACAATCGCAGTCCGATACTGGTCCAATTCTTTCTTGACCACTAACGCGCCGCCGATCGTTTCCGCTGCGGAACCCAAAGCGATGCTGTCCGTGGCGTTGCCGATAGCGATGCCCGAGGCAAGTTTGCCAAACATTCCGCCGGCTTTCTTAGCGGCGCTCTCAGGCTTCTTCGGATCCATCTGCGAATACGCCGCAGTCGCCTCCAACATGTGGCCCAGACGGTAGTTGGTGTCGCCGATCTTCGCCAGCAACAGCTTCGCGTTAAAGCTATTGCTCTTTACGCTGGAGGCTGTGTCGGCGACCGCGCCTGCTTTTGAGTCAACCATTCGAGCCACGGAACCGGTAGCCGCAGCTTCGGTCTGATCTTTACTGACTACCCCGGTCAGTACCTGATAGGCTTTTTGGTAATGATCGAGCGCGGTCTTGTCCTGACCTTGCCGCAAATAAAGGTCGCCCAATTCCTTATGGGCCGCGGCAATCCCCGTCTTGTTGTTGGCAGTGATGTAGAAGCTGAGCGCCGTTTGAAGTTTGCCGAGAGCCTGGTCGGATTTGCCACGCTTGAGTAAGCGCCGGCCTTCCTGCAGAGACGCGGAACCCTGGTCGGCTTGTTGCGTCATGGCCGGCACGACGTCAGGCAATGCGGATGACCCGAGGGCCGAATTGAGCCCCAGGATCAAACTCCCGCTAACCACCACCACGCTCACTCTCCGAGTAATCGCGTTCACCGGTGCAACCTCCTGGCTAGACTATTTCCGGGGAGCCTCGATCTTGAGATCGTCCGCAGACACTTCATCCTCGACCATTAAACTCGCCGACTTATGGACCAACTCCAACGTGGCTACCAACATGTCTTCGCTGCTCGATGCGGTGAGCATAATCAGCGATGGCTCAGCGTCGTCGCGATTGAGCCCAATTCCACGCGTGGCGGCCAGACGCTCGGGTTCGGTTTGGGCTTTCCCTACTCCAGTGACTTTTCCCGCTTGCGATGAAGCGATCGCACCCTTTTGAATTTTCGCCCACAGCTCAGCTTCGGGCGCCCATGGACAAACTCCGCTTTTCGTGCGGCACAAGGTGATCAGATCGTCTTCGGTCGGAACGCCCGCCAACGGTTCGCGCGTGAAAACGAAATAAAGTTTCTCAATGCCGGAAACTGCGTCAAACGTGAACCACCGAAGTCGTTCCTCGGTCGCGAGGCTCGACGGAGTTTCGAAAGGAACATGCGACTGAAGATAGTTGCCACCTTCATCCAGTTCAGGATCCGGATAAAGCATCATCGGCGCGCCGGAGTTGGTGGTATTGAAAACGTAAAGGTAGCCGTCCGCATTCGTTTCCAAAAGAAATCTGACGTGATCACCTTTGCGAAATTCTCGAGTGGGATCGACCCGCACTGAAAGTCCGTTTGAGTCGCGCATGAACAGCGTCAAGCCTAAACCTATCCGTGGCGTGCCGGGCTTAGGTGGAGTCGTGGAATTTGCTTTTGGATCCGCAGCTGGCAAGCTGCCTTTGGTTGACGGATTAACCACGGCAGTTTTTGGACGCCGCCTATTCGGCTTCGCGCTGGCGTTCGTCGTTTTTGATTTGTCAGACGTCTTAGGCCGGCTGGTGAGAAATGCTCCGCGCACATCCTCATCCTGGGCCATCGTCTGAAGCGCCCCCAGACTCGCGCACGCGAGCAATGCTCCCAAAAAGAAAACCTTAACTCTCATTGCAAAACATCTCCTCAAATAACGAGACTACTTGTGTTGAATCCGAACTTCAAATGCGACCGGTGCGCCGGACGCATTCGGTAACGCCGCCCGTGGCAACTTCACCGTCACGAAAGGCGCCGAGCTATCTTTGTCGTCCAATTCAGTAGTTGGTCCGCTGGTCTTATACTTCTCCAGAAAATCCGCGAGCTCTCCCCTGTCTGAATCGCCCAGGGCTTTTCCAGTTGCCCGTTCGGTCATAAACGAAGGTGAAGTTAAGGGCTCGGGCGAAAAGATAATCGTAAACACTTCGGTGCCGGGCTCCTCATCTAAAGTAATTGAATGGGGCGATCCTTCGGGGAAGTTGCCGGTAGGGAAACTAAAATCTGTGCCTTTCGCGACCTGATTATTATCGAGCCCGGAATCGGCCGCCGGTTTCGCGGTGAGAAACATAATCGGATTGTTTTTCTCGCCCGGCCCGACGATGTAAAGATAACCGTCTTCTTCAAATCGGAAGTGAAACTTGAAAGCCTGCCCTGACACTAGTGGCTCGGCACCCGCTACCTTCGACGGCGACGCGCCAAACGAGTCAGGTAAAACCTCAAGCCAGTAGCGACCAATCTCCACCGGAGCATTCGCCAATCCTGTATCGGCGGCGCCGGGGATGGTTTTCGCCACGCTCTTCTTTCCGGTCGCTGGATCAGCTTCTTCGGGAGTGCTCTTCATCCAGGTCACGGCCAGATACCCGCCTACGCCCACGACCGCGAGCACTAACAAAAGCGCCACTGCCCCGATCAACGCGAACGACTTGCCCCGGACTTTCGGAACTGGAACCGGCACAGCGGCTACTCGTTGCGCCGGCACAGTTACGATTGAAGCCAACTCTGCGGATTCAAAATTCTGTTGCTCTGCCGGACGTACATCGCCGCTGGCGCGCTGAATCCCAGCGGGCTCGGCTGACGAAACTGGTACCGGCTTCGAGGCAGGGCCAGTGCTCGGCGGACTGGTGAGCGCAGACTCGACCGTAATGATGGTCGGCGCGTTCACATCAGTCTTGGTTTCAAAGCTACCTGGACCACCTCGCGTATGCGCGTTTGAGCTTTGTGCATGGGGAATGTCGGGCAGCGTGCGATCACCAACTACCGCACTGCCATTCCCGATGACTGAGGCTCGAAGTTGGGCCGCGAGCTCGCCCGCCGTTGACTGCCGATCGCCGCGATCCTTGGAGATCGCGCGATCAATAGCCTCACTAAAACCCTGGGCCACATCGGGGAACTTGTCACGCAACGACGGCGGGCTCACATAAATGTGTTCACGTCGCAACTCGTGCAGGGTAGTCCCTGAATAGGCGCGCTGCCCGCTGATCATCTGGTAAACAACCAGACCCAGGCTATAAATGTCAGCGCGGCCGTCAATCTCCGGGTTTCCATCGCGGGACAATTCGCCCCATTGCTCGGGTGACATGTAGTAAGGCGTACCCAGCACCTGACCCGCCATCGTGAGCTCAGTCGTGCCGCTACTGTCGCCGGCGATTTCGCGCATCTTTGCAATACCCAGATCCAGCAACTTCACCGACGGCTCGCGTCCCTCGCTCGCGTTGGCGATCATGATGTTTTCAGGTTTCAGATCGCGATGGACCACGCCCATCGAGTGGGCCGTGTTCAGCACACTCATGATCGGTTCGAGAATTTCAAACGCATCGGCAGCAGTGAACCTGCCGCGTCGCTTCAGCTCGACGTCGAGCGTGTGGCCCTCGACGTATTCCATCACCATGTAGATGGTCCCGTCAGAAGCAGTCCGGAGATCGTGGACCGCTACCGCGTTCGCATGACGCAGACGACGCGCCGCCTGGCCTTCGCGACGGAAGCGACGCAACCAGTCAGCATTGTTTCTAACCTCCGGTGGCAGAATCTTGATCGCGACGCGGTCGCCTAGCAGGATGTGCCGCGCGAGATAGACTGCGCCCATGCCGCCTTTGCCAAGCAGTGATTCGATTTGATATTGACTGTCAAGCACCGTCCCGACGATTGAAGACGGATCATCTTCGAGCACTTCCCCGTCAGTAGGGCAGAAGCTCATGTTGTCTTCAAATTTTGATTTGCAGATGGTGCAGTGTTTCATGCGGCCTTAAGGCGAAGCGCGATCGTGAAACGAAGTTAGTCGGCGGTGTTTCGGTTAATCGATTCTTCCCATTGCGGGTCGCCGGGGCTGGTAGTTTAGCACACGCGTGAGACAACAAACTGATTCCAGCAGAGCCTGATTGCAGAGCCTTGAATTCGGGATTGGTTGCGGCATGGAGAGGGCCCTCCCTGACGGTCGGGCTACTGCTGTTCTGCACACCGCTCACCGCTCACTTTATCAGGCCCTCCCTGATGGTCGGGCTACTGCTTTGCCGTTGGTTAAGGGATTGCTTTGGCGCCGTCGTCGCGGTTGAAAACGAGACTGGTGCGTTTCCCATTGTTGATGAGGTTAATAATGTTGACCTGGTCCGCAAACAGCTCAAATAAAAGTCGATTTCGGACGGAAGCTTGCGCCAGCCCGGATGGCGCTTTGGCCTGCAAATAAATCCACGCGGTGTAGCCCTTCAACTCCAGACCAATCCATTGAAGCTCCATAGGCGCATCGCCGGTCTTAATCTCGATGACGCTGCGCAGATAGTCCAACACCAACGCGTTCGAAGCCTTACTGCGATCAAGGTGAACATTTCCCGAAGTCTTGCTTCGCTTTTCCAGCGCCGCTTCAATGTCGTCGGCAAACGTCTGCACGGTGATCTCAACGATCTGCTCGTCAGCGTTGTATTCCAAACGCGTGACGCTGGTGTGGTAGCGATGCGCCGACACGCCGGGCGGTAACACCGTCGCCATCAGAAACAGGGCCGCGAAACTCAGAGCTAAAATTACTTTTCTCATTGGAGCTTTCTTTACACGACTCAACGCGATCAGGGTTTCGGAGCCGGCGCCGGTTGAATATCTTTGCGCTCCTGCTGTTGCATCGGATTCATCGGCCCCTGCTGATCACGAAACAGCTGCAACCGAGTCTTGATTGGGCGCTTGGGAAAATAGTTGTTCGATAGATCCACGTCTGCAGTTTCCAGATGCGGATCGAGCGTCAGGTAACGAATCTCCTTGCGCGTCATGATCAGTTTCGAGACCGCGGTCTGGTTGTAACGCCAGATTTCCGCAGGAATTCTCAATTCTTCCTTCGTGCCATCAGTGTATTCAACCAGGAAAATAACCGGCATCACGAGGCCACCGATGTTTTTCAAATCGACGACGTAGAAGTTCATTCCTAACCGAATTAACTCGCGCTGACGATCGGTCAGACCGGCGAGGAACGTTTGATAGTCCGCGCGCTCTTTCGCCGTGACCTCAAGCGGATCGTAGGAATTATAGAAATCGCGCAACGACGGATACTGATCTGTGCGCTTCGGCAACGCGCGATTCCGCTTTTTTGAAAGTGTCTCCGGCTCAGCCTCACGTTCCGAGCGGCGCTTCGCTTTGTCAGTCTCTGGATTCGCAGAGTCGGCTGAATAAAGTCGCACGTTCTCGATTGAAAGGTCCGTGTGATCGGTGGTGTAAAACCAGCCGCGCCAAAACCAGTCCAAATCGATTCCTGAAGCATCCTCCATCGTCCGGAAGAAATCGGCCGGCATCGGCCGCTTAAATTTCCAACGGCGTCCATACTCGCGAAACGCAAAGTCGAAGAGCTCCCGTTCGAGGACCGTCTCGCGCAGAATATTCAGGGCGGTCGCGGGCTTCGCGTAAGCGTTGTTGCCAAACTGCAGCAGCGATTCTGAGTTGGTCATGATCGGCACTTGCGCATCAGACGCCATGTATTCGGTGATGTCTTTCGGCTCGCCGCGCCGCGAAGGATAGTTCGTTTCCCATTCCTGCTCAGCCAGGTATTGGAGAAATGTATTCAGGCCCTCATCCATCCAGGTCCATTGCCGCTATCTGAATTAACGATCATCGGAAAGAAGTTGTGACCAACTTCGTGGATCACGACGGAGATCAAGCCATACTTTGAACGCGCCGTGTAAGTGCCGTCGGCTTCGGGACGCGGGCCGTTGAAGCAGATCATCGGATACTCCATGCCGCCGACCGGGCCATTGATCGACTGGGCCACCGGATAGGGATACGCAAAGGAGTAACGCGAGTAGACATTCAAGGTGTGGATGATCGCGTGGGTGGAATACTTGGCCCAGAGCGGATTGCCTTCATTAGGATAGAAAGACATCGCCATCACCCGATTGCCTTCAACGTCGTGACCTTGCGCGTCCCAGATGAACTTTCGCGACGAAGCAAAGGCGAAGTCGCGCACATTGTCAGCCGCAAAAATCCAGGTTTTCTTTGGTCCGCTCGCAGCGTTTTTGGTTTTCTCCGCGCCATTGCTTTCGTTGGCGCGTGCTTCTTCGGGCGTGACCACGAGGGCCGGTTCCTTTGCCGTGCGCGCCTGCTCAAGCCGCGAACGTTGGGCAGGAGTCAAAACTTTCTCGGGATTTTGCAACACACCCGTGGCGGAAACGATGTGATCAGCGGGCGCGGTGATCGAAACGCGGTAGTTACCAAACTCGAGGGTAAATTCACCTGACCCGAGAAACTGTTTGTGCTGCCAACCGGAGACGTCGTTGTAAGCAGCCATTCGAGGAAACCAGTGGGCAATTTCGTAAAGGTAGTTTCCATCTTTTGGAAAAAACTCGTAGCCGGTGCGGCCGCCAAGTTTTCGCGCGTCATTGATGTTGTAGTTCCAATCGATCGAAAAGACGGTGGACTGACCCGGAGCGAGCGGCTGGGGCAGATCGATGCGCATCATCGTCTTTACAATTGTGTAGCGGAGCGGACCACCGCGACCGTCACGCACGGCCGTGATTTTGTCCCCACCGTCAAACGCGTCTCTCGCGAGCAACTGGTCGAGCGTGCCGTAAGGCAATTGCAGTTGGCCCGGAGCCGGCGGATTTCTGGAGTCGAAACTGACCGGCGCCGGCTCACGCTTTAGTTCCGGAGCGGCCTGGGTGGCGTTGGCATCCGACGCCGCGGCGAAAATATTTTGATCGAGCTGCAGCCAGATGTATGTCAGTGTGTCAGGCGAGTTGTTAAAATACGTGATCGTTTCCGTGCCGGTGATCCGCTGCTTCGCGTCATCAAGTTCGACTGCAATTTGATAATCAGCTCGCTGTTGCCAGTATTTTGGACCAGGCGCGCCCGAAGCCGAACGCTGTTCGTTTGGCGTCGGCAACAACTCTTCAAGTTGTCGAAACTTATCGACCGGATTCGTTTTGGATTGCGCCAGGAGCAGCGGATTAACCGAGAAACAGAAAACCAAGAAAATAAACAGGCGGATGAGTGATGACACTAGCTTCCTCCGTTTGCGACTCGCTGATTTTTGGGGGTAGGAGGGAATAGTACATCGACTGGCTAGACGGCGCATAGCGGAGCAGAAGCGTGGGGAAACGCTTGAACGAGCCGACGCTGTGAGGCGGTGAAGCTAAAGCCCTCTCGAAGTAGATTTAGCACCCGCCCCACTTACGAATAGATTCGCCGAGCATACTCTTCGACCATGCGATCGCTGTTGAATTCCGGACCCAGCGTCGCAATTGAGCGCTTCATCATGGCGATCCATTTGCTCGGCAGTCCATTCGCGTCGCGGTCGTAGTAAAGCGGCACGACGGTCTCTTCCAGCAGGCGATAGAGCGACTCGGCGTCGCCGGCATCGGAAGCTGTGTCTCCGGCAGCAGTAATCGTTTGCGGAGTTGAATTATCGTTCGAATCACCCACCGCAAATCCGTTTGTGCCGTCGTAGCCTTCGAGCCACCAGCCATCGAGAATCGAAAGATTTAGTCCACCGTTAATTGCCACCTTCTCACCGCTGGTGCCCGACGCCTCGAGCGGGCGACGCGGCACGTTGAGCCATACATCGACAGAGTGGACTAACTGCCGCGCGATCTCGTGATCGTAGTCTTCAATAAAGACGGCTCGATCGCGTACGCGCGGGTCATACTTCCACCTCGCGACCTGCTGCAACACAACCTTCGATTCGCCGTCCTGCGGGTGGGCCTTGCCGGCAAAGACAAACTGCACGGGCCGATCCGTCTGGTTGATGATCTTGATCAGCCGATCCTGATCCTTGAGCAACAAATTCCAACGCTTGTAACCGGCGACCCGACGCGCAAACCCGATTGTCAGGGCGCCAGCTTCAAATATTTTCCTCGCTGCCTGGGTATGATCGACCGAATCACCGCGCGCAACACGCGATTGAAACGATCGATGACGAATAAACTCGACGAGATGTGCTTTCAGCAGCGAATGCGCCGCCCACAGTTCGCCATCGGAAATGCGAGCAATTCCCTTTTCCCACTCAGCCTGGTCCAACAACTTCCCAGTCCAATCTTTTCCCACATACTCTTCGTAGAGCGAGCGGATTAACGGCGCCACCCAGGTGGGCGCGTGAACTCCGTTGGTCACATGCGTAATCGCTACGTTGTCTCCCGCTACCGAAAGTTTGTCTGTCAGTTTTCGCCAAAGCGAACGAGAAACTTCGCCGTGTTTGCGACTTACTCCGTTTGTCGACCGAGTCATTCGAATCGCAAGGGGCGTCAGACCAAAGGCCTCGCGCGGATTGTCGCCCTCAACTCTACCCAAAGCTAGAAACTCGTGGTGG
>JANLZV010000126.1:0-10927 GCA_031366425.1 Pyrinomonadaceae bacterium
GTTTACAGTTCCGGTCGGCGGCAACGCGCTTGCGATCGTGAATCTGGAAGCGCGCATTCCCCTTTCGAAATCGCTGCAAGCGGTGCCTTTCTACGACGGTGGCAACGTCTTTCGGCGCGTTGGTGATTTGTTTGGCCGAAAAGATTCGACGCCGGTGCCCGCCGGAGATGTTGTGGCGGCCATCAATGCGGAAAACTTACGAGCGCATTGGACCAACACCGTGGGTCTGGGTTTCAGAATTCAAACACCATTTGGCGGGGCGCTGGCGATTGATTACGGATTTCTTTTGAACCCGCCGCAGTTTTTGATTCCGCAGCGCGGTCCTAATGGAATTGATTACGACGGCACTCCGGCGATCTACCGGCTGAAACGGACTCAGGTTCACTTTAGATTTACTCAAACGTTTTAACGGATTGGGCTGGTGAGCAAACAGAGAATGCTGGAGACAGTAAATGGGGCACGAGCAGAACGCAGGGAAGGCACAGATGATTCGTAAACCAAGAACACGATCCGTAACCAGCTGGTTGTTATCGCGTTGGAGTTTGCGCAGACCGTTTGCGTTTTGCGTCCTGCCCTCCGCTGCCTGGCGTTTGTTTCTGGTGTTCCTCCTGCTCACGACGCACGGCACCAGCCTTACGCGCCACGCTCAGGCTCAGCAAGTTGTCGACAAGATGGTAGCGACGGTTAATTCAGGAGCGCAGTCGGAATGTCGCCTCTGCTTGATCACTTATTCGGATCTGCTCTGGCAACTGGCGCTGCAGCCCGGTACGTCGCTAGCGAATCCCACGTCCGACGAACTCAACCGCGCGTTGGGACTGCTCGTAGACCAGCGACTGATCCTTGAAGAAGCGGAAAAGTTGCCATCGATTGAGCCTACGGCAGACGAAGTGAAATCTGCTCGCAGCATCCTGGTGCAGACATTTCCCTCGCGCGCCGAGTTTGAGCTGCGTCTGCAACGGGTAGGGTTAACCGCCGACAAACTCAACCAGATTTTGGAGCAGCGCGTCAGAATCGAAAAGTATCTCGACTTCCGCTTTCGGAATTTTGTCGTGATTACCCAGAAGGAGATCGCGGCTTACTATCAGGATGTGTACGCGCCGCGATTGCGCGCGCGCGGTCAGATCGTCCCTGCCCTGGAAAACGCGAGCGTCGAAATTGAAAAGAATCTAACTGAAGCCAAAATTGAATCCGACATGGACAGCTTTCTCGATAACGCCCGCGAACGCGCGGAAATTGTGATCTTAAGTCCGGTCTAACGGACGCTGCTTACCCGGCGCTTTTTGATGCCTGAGGCCTCGATTTCGTGACTCAAGAATTCCTTACCGATTAGCACTGTATTAAAGCATTCAAATAAGTCGAGCACTGAAGGGTTGCGACGGGTGGATCCGACGCGAAACCTCGAGAGCCGAAGTGTGTTCGTCGGCTTGGTTCGATCGATAAGTTTTTTGTTAGCTGTCTCTTCATGCCCATTGAAGTTACATCCTTACCCGCGCCGGGCGGCCTTCGCGCCCTGCGCAAACTGAGGCGGCGAGGGATGGCCTTCGCCCTTCAATCTCTTGCTCACTCCTTTCGAAACGCCACTCCCTTAACCAGGAAAGAACTGCTGCTGCGATCAATACCGGGTCTCCTGGTGATCGCTCTGATTGCCGGCGGCGACACCCTGCTTCGTTCGTATAAATACTATTCGAGAATCATCGACGCGCGGCTCGCCTCGGGTTATCTCACCAGTCGTCCCGGTCTTTACGCGGCGCCGCGTACGATTGGGCCAAACCAGAAAACGACCCGCGCCGGCTTGAAAGAAGCCTTACGGAGGGCGGGCTACACGGATTCGCGAGCCGCCGGTTCAAATAATGTTTGGAACGGCAGTTTTCAGGAATTAGCTTCGGCTATCGAAATTCGTCCCGCAGTACGAGCCGGCCGGCCTGCGCTCGTGCGCGCCGTCTTCGATGCCGACGACAGAATCTCAGACTTGTCAGGCGACAGTCTCCCGCTCATTTCTTTTGAACTCGAACCCGAAGTCCTCTCGATTGATCTTTCTTCGAAAGGCGGGAAGCGCCAGACGGTGCGTTACTCAGAAATTCCACCGTCTCTGGTCCACGCAATTCTCTCCATCGAAGATCACAGGTTTTTTAGTCATGCAGGTGTGGATTTGTTGGGCATCGGACGCGCGCTCTTACGGAACGCAGGCGACGAACGCATGGCCCAGGGGGGTTCCACGATTACTCAGCAGCTCGTCAAGAATACTTATCTGACGCCCGAACGCACCCTGCGTCGAAAGTATGCCGAGGCGATGCTCGCTTTTGCGCTCGAACGGCGGCTTTCTAAAGAAGATATATTTGCGCTCTACTGCAATGAAGTTTATCTCGGTCAACGCGGCGCACTGGCAGCCCGAGGAGTGAAAGAAGCTGCGCATATTTACTTTGGCAAGGAACTGCAAGACCTTTCACTCGATGAAGCTGCGACGCTCGCCGGGATGATTCAGGGCCCGACGCGTTACTCACCAGTGCGTCACGCGGATGCGGCGCGCGCCAGGCGAAATTTGGTGCTCGAAGCTATGGCTCGCGATGGTTGGATTCGCGCCGAAGACTTGCGCGATGGGATGGAAAAGCCGATCGCTGTTTCTGTTGCGTCACCGGAAGACGATGCGCTGGCGCCCTACTTCGTCGACTACGTCAACCGTAGTTCTGAGTCAGCGGAAACCTCAGCAGCTAATCAACGGGTTTACACCACGATCGATCTAGAGCTGCAACAGCTCGCCGAAGCGGCGCTTAGTAAACAACTCAGCCGGCTTGATCCGGTTTACCAGAATCGGACCACGAAGCCTCAGGCTGCGCTCGTGGCGCTCGACCCAAAAACAGGAAACGTATTGGCGATGGTTGGCGGGCGCGACTACGCGTATTCCCAGCTCAACCGCGCGACCGACGCACGCCGGCAGCCGGGGTCGACGTTTAAGCCATTTGTTTACGCGGCAGCGCTCGAAGACGGCATGTCGCCGGTACAACAGTTTGCAGACGCGCCGCGAGAGTTTACTTACGATCGCAATCAACATTACCGCCCCGCTAATTATGGCGGCAGCTATTCCATGCGCGATGTAACGATGCGCGACGGTCTAGTGCGATCGCTGAATACGGTAACGGTCGATGTGGCGTTGCAGACGGGACTGGCGCGCATTGCGAATCTCGCGGCGAAGTTTGGGCTGCCAAGGCCCGAGCGCTATCCGGCCCTCGCGCTCGGCACTGAAGAGGTGACTCCGTTGCAGCTCGCCGCCGCCTACGCAAGTTTTGTTAACGGCGGCCGCAGAGTTGAGCCAAAGGTAATTAGCGGTGTGGGCGAACCGCCCACGGTGTTGCCGAATCCTGAAGAGACAAATGCGGACGACGCGCAGGTGATCAGCCCGACAACCGCATACATGATTACGAACATGCTGTCGTCTGTGATCGATCATGGCACTGCGCGCGCCGCGCGCGGAGCGGTGAAGGGAACCGCCATCGCCGGCAAGACCGGTACTTCGCGCGACGGCTGGTTTGTAGGTTACACGCCCAATCTGGTTTGCGTTGTTTGGATCGGCTTTGACGACAACGAACAGTTAGGTTTGACCGGGGCGGCGGCCGCGCTGCCGGCGTGGACGGATTTTATGAGTGCCGCGACGAATTTGCGACCTGAACTTGGTGGGAGAAATTTTGAATGTCCGGAGGGAATAAAGTTCGTGGAAATAGATATCGATAACGGCATGCGTTCAACTTTGACTTGCCCGCGCCGTGAATTGATTGCGGTGACGGAGCGTCTGATGCCAAATCTTGAATGCTTTGAGCACGGCCACCTGCCGCAACTTCAAAGCGTGGACGAACCCACCCCCTACGATTCTGCCGATGCAGTGTTGGCCCAGCAACGCAGGCCGCCATTAAGACTGGTTCGCCCGGACGAAGCTGGTGAAGTGGCGTCGACCCGGATTGACGTGGACGCCGGCGGCCGGCGGACCCTGGTCAACTACATGCGCTGACCGTCTAACCTCTCCAACAGTACTTGCGCGATGGCGTGTTCGCTCGTGTGTGACAGCGACAAATGTGCGGCGCTCGCCTCTGAAGCCTCATACAATTCGCGCACACGGCCGTGGAAGATCAAAATCGGCGCGCCGCTTTCAAGTAGTCCAATCTCGACATCTTGCCAACTAATCCCCCCGCGCCAACCTGTCTGAAACGCCTTCAGCGCCGCTTCTTTTGCTGCGAAGCGGGCGGCATAATGTTGCGCTGCGACGACCCCGCGGCTTTCGCAATATGAACGCTCGCTCCGCGTAAATACCCGTTCGGTAAAACGCGGCGTGCGTTGCACCACTTCGCGAATGCGCGCTACTTCGATAATGTCTATACCAATGGCTAAGATCATAAGTGATGAAGAACTCGCAACCGCTGGCTTTTACTGGCGCACGATTGACGGTGTTACCGCTCTGGTGTGCGCTCCTCTGGAACAAGCCGGATTCGTCAATGGATTTTCCACTCGGGCCGGCGGCACGAGCCCGATGCCCGAAGACGCGCTCAACCTGGCCGGGTTCAATGAAGATGCGGCAGCAAACATTCTGGAGAATCGCCGCCGCTTTCTCAAGCTTTTTCCGGGCGACTGGTCGTTGGCCGGATGTTGGCAAATGCATGGCGTCGATGTCCGCGCGGTGAATGATCGACTTGAGGCCAGACCCGCTGAAGACGCGGCAGGTGATTCGATCTATTGCGATGCGATTGTCAGTGCCGCGGCCAACGTGATGGCTGGCGTGAAAACCGCCGATTGTGTCCCGCTGTTAATCGGCGACGCGCGCTCCGGTGCGTTTGCCGCAGTTCACGCGGGTTGGCGGGGAACTTTTGGCGGCATCGTATTTTACGCGCTTGAGCGAATGATGAAGGAATACGGAGCAAAACCTGAAGACGCCTGGGTCGCGATCGGCCCAGCGGCGGCGGCCTGTTGCTATGAAGTCGGCAGCGAAGTGATCGACGGATTCAAGGAACGATTTGCTGACGCCGATAGTCTATTTACGCCGACTCGCGAAGGCCACGCGCGCATCGATCTATTCAAAGCGAATCGCGATCAGTTGATCTCAGCGGGGGTTAGTGCGAAACAGATTTACAGCGCACCGCTTTGCACGATGTGTCGCCCAGACCTGTTTTTTTCCTATCGCCGCGAGAAGAAGCTTTTGGGAAAAGTTGGCAGACTGATGTCGGTGATTGGCAGGGCTAGCTGAGATTGAACTCGCCATATCTATTCAATCTTTAGCCAAATTTTGACTTCCTTTGTCTGCGGCGGAAAGCACGCCTCATCGTTGCAACTCTGATATCGCACTCGCGCCTTAATCTCAGCCGAATTGCCACTAAAGTTGCGCGGCACGGTAACGCTGAATCGCATCACGAGACGGCCTTCATAAACCGCGACCTTGTTTTTTGAAAATTTTAGACTCCGCAACAACGCGCGCGGATAAGTCACCGGTCCGACGCGAACTCCATTAGGCGCTTCTGCCTGAAGTTGAGTGGCAATCAAAAACTTCTCCAACGGTTTATTGGAGTGAACGTGATAGCCGTTGGGAATCTCCATCACCACTGTTACCTGGGCACTTCTCCCACGGGCGATTTTAGATGGCGAAGCACTTCCGCTAATTGAAATGTTAGGTTGGGCTGCCGCTGAGCTGGCGGACAATAGAACGCCCGAAAGCATTATGAAGAGCGGGAACAAGAAAAAACGGTGGGCGGTAAAGTTCGTTTGCGATAGTTTCATGTGATTATCTTACCTTCAATTCTTTTCAATTCACTTCGGCGAGCAGCGACTTGACACTCGCCGGCACCGGATTGCCTTCACGCCGCGCCGCGAGCTGTCCACACGCGGCAAAAATGTCGCGTCCGCGCGGCTTGCGGACGAAACTGCGCACACCTTTCGAGGCGAGGATTGCCTGAAACTGCGTCACTCTTTCCGGCGCGGAAGGCCCGTAGGGCAAAGGCTCCGCGCGATTGTGCGGAATTAAATTTACTTTTGCATGAAGGTCGTGCCGGTTGAGCAGGTTTGCCAGTTGCCGAGCGTGTTCGTCTGAATCGTTAACTCCGTCAAGCAGCACGTATTCAATAGTGAACCGTTCGCCGGCCTTCAGCGTCAGTTCAAATTCTTTGCAGGCCCCCAACAGTTCTTCAAGCGGCCACTTCTTGTTAATCGGCATCAGCTCGTTTCGCTGCAGGTTGGTCGGCGCGCCGAGCGAGATCGCGAGGTGCGGACGATCCGGAATCGTTGCTAATTCGAGCACGCGCGGCACCACTCCGGCAGTTGAAACAGTTACGCGGTTGGGCACAATAAACAGTCCCAGGGGATCCGCCATCACCCGCAGGCCTTTGATCAATTGATCGAAGTTGAGAAACGGTTCGCCCGCGCCCATGCCGACCAGATTGGTGCCGCGCGGAGGTTTTCCACCAACGCCATAGACGTCGTTGAGTGCGATGATTACTTGCTCGACGATCTCGCCCGCTGTCAGTGAACGAAGCAAACCCAGCTGCGCTGTCAAACAAAAAGTGCACTGTAAAGGACAACCTGACTGCGAAGAAAAGCAGATCGTGTCGCGATGTTCTTCGGGAATGAAGACTGTCTCGACCGGAAGATTGTCATGCGTCTTCATCAAGTAGCGGCGCGTGCCGTCTTCGGACACGTAACGCGACTCGACGGTCAGCGTCGCCGGAGTTGCGGATTTCTCTAAACGCTCGCGTAGCGGTTTTGACAGTTCGGTGATGTCGTCAAACGAACGGACTCGCCGCTGATGGAGCGCGCTGAAAATCTGCCGGGCGCGGTAAGGCTTTTCCCCCAGACCCTCAGTCCAGCTGGTCAGTTCGGCCTGACTCAAGCCCACTAGCTCAATGCGACTTTCCATTTGATTCAAATTCTAACACCAGACCCGCGGCCCAGAGGACGCGGGAGCAAAGAAAAAGGTGAATGGCAGCGAGCGCGCCACCATTCACCCTCTAGCTCGCCAACGTCTGTTCTTAAGGGGCGATACTGAATTTTGCCGAAGGCAACAGAGACTGACCGGAAACGCGATCCCGAAGGCGAATCGAGAGTTCGTAATCACCCGGAAGCAGATTGCGCGAATCCAGTAACCGAGCCAGGGTCAGGCGCTGTCCGGAGTCGCTCAGTCCCTTCCAGTCTTCTGCTTGTTTGCCGATCTCTTTTCCGGCTTTCGTCAACACATATTCTGCGTCGACTGACGGTCGCAGCGTGGTTTGATCGATACCAGCATTGTAAACCTGAAGGTAAACCCCAATGGGCTGACCGCGTCGATAAACACCGGAAACGTTTGGTATCACCTTAGTCTGTCCGATGACGAATTGGCCCACAGCTGGTTGATCGATGAAGGTCTCAAGCCTGGTGGCCAGCACGAGCGTAGAAGTCGAAAGCTTCTGCGGATCATACCTTGGAACGGTAAACCCGATGTGCTGAACGCCCGTGGCGCCCGAGGCGACGTCGCGAACAATCACATCGACTTTGTAAGTTCCTGGAGCCAGGGCGACCGCTTTCTGATAGGCGGACTTGCGGTCTTTGGCATCGCTTAGTTCCGCGGGCGTCGCAGTCGTGATCACGGGATCTTCGAAGATGCCGGCCCGACGGCCCGCAACTGAAGTGATTCGGCCGAAGATGTTGATGCGAGCCTGCTGCAGTCCACCGCTATCCTGGAAGACGAGGTCTTTGTTGTCAGTTTGAATCGTTAGCGCAGTGATCACACGCTCGTCTGATTGGCGAAAGAAGTCGACTCGAATATCGAAGTTGAGTGGATTGTCCTCAATCACACCAGTGTTGACGGCCGAAGCGAGGTCGTTAAATTTGACCTGGGGGGCGCGGTTCAGATCAGCGAGCAACTGCAATCTGGAGAACGGGCTGTCCTGCTCGCGCGTGTACTGTGGATTACCCGGGCTACCGAAGCCGGCGATTCGATCGCCTTTGTTCGAAAGGCCGAGTTGTTCGGAGAGGGTCAGGCCGGCGCCTGGAATATTTAGGAGCGCGTCTTTTTCATTCGGGTTGCGCGAGATTCGATACTCACCGCTGCCTGTCGGATCTACAAATTCAATTTCTACGCCCGAACCAACGCCCGCGAGGTAACGATAAAACCAGATCTCGAATGGATAGGTCGAAGTGTTGCCGCCACCTTCGTATGAAGGGCGTTCGTAGCTGCCGCCCATCGGGTGGGTTTCCCGTTCGTTGGGCTTGCCGTACATGATCCAAATCCGGCCGCGATCCGTCTTCCAGCCCGGAATACCTGACGCGAAATGCTCGTTAGCGTAAGCAATGCGCTCGTAATACTCTTCCTTGAATTCGTTCTCATCAGTGTCCGGATCCGGATCGCGACGGCGCCAGAACTCTCCGATAAACTGTTCCCGTTCGTCATCGGTGGCTAGTTTCTTAAAAGCTTTTCGCTCCTCGTCGGAAATGATGTAGGTCACGTCCTTATCGAGCCAATCCTTGTAAGCCTTTTTCAATTCCGGTTTCACATTGCGCGGCTTATCCGCCGGGTCATCCTGTGCCTGGCGCGGGTCCTGGGCGATTCCTGGGAAACTCGCGGCCAACAGAAATACCGGGAAAATCGCCAGGCGAAGAGAGGCTTTCAACGACATAACTAAACTCCTACTTACTTTCATGGAACTTAACTTTAAGACGAATCGGGACAAATCGGATAAACGATGCGGGAAACGCAAAAGATTCTAAGGTCTTCGCAAGAACACAGTCAAGATGCCGAAAAAGTGCTGCTTCGTTGCCTTTTTGAACCGGAAAACTGTCGATAACCGCCACGAACTATGCCCTATCCGGCGTTGATTAGCTTGGCACCACCGCGGTCCGGGGTCGGCCAAAAATCCAGGCTACAAATATCGACACCATGTACAGAACAATCATTGGCGCAGCAAACAACAACATATTCGGAATGTCGTTGGTGGGTGAAAGCACGGCCGCGGAGATCAGGATCACGATTAGGGCGGTTTTCCAAATGCGAATCAGAAACCGCGCGGTGACGAGGCCGATCCTCGCCAGGACATACGTAACCGCCGGCATTTGAAAAACGATCCCCATGCCCAACATGACGATGATGATGAAATCAAAATAGTCGTCTGCCTTCAAAAGGAGACGGAAATCCTGACCCAGGCCGAGTAAGTATTTCGCGGCAGGGGGGAAAATTATCTTGTAGGCAAACATCGCCCCCAGCACAAACGAGATCGAAGAGAGGGCGATAAATGGGGTGACATATCCACGCTCGTGCGGGTAGAGCCCCGGCGAAACGAAGGCCCATATCTGCCAGAGCAGAAACGGCACTGATAAACAGAGTGCGGCATAAAGCGAAACTTTTACGTAGAGCGAAAACGGTTCGATCGCACTCGTGACGATGAGTTTGTCGTTAATGCCTGAGTAGGCGCCGGGCAGCGCCGCAAAGTCGATCGGCAGGCGCACGCCCTTCGGGATGACAGTGTTTCCTGCATACAACGGTTCATCCGTAAACAGCCCGAGCAGCCCATTGGAATCTTTGGCTGCCCGCGCCATCACAGAGGCCCCGGTTGGGAGCAGGCTCGTGCCAATCTTTGTTTCCTCGGAAAAAATATAACGGCCGGTATCGCTTTCGTGTATTGACCCCAGCGGCAAAATCTTTTCGTTCCCCGTCAATCCGCTAATCGGCACTTGCCGCCGTTGTGCTTCCGCCAGCGCCCGTTCCACCGGCACCGCCAAGAACCGATAAATTCGATCCGAAACAAACCAACAAAACGTCGCGGCCAGGAAGACGAACAACAGCGAGCGGATCAGCCGACCCCTTAACTCGTCCAGATGCTCCAAAAAAGACATCTGTCCGCCAAGTTCCTCTTCCTTGCTCTTGCCGGTGCTGATTGCTCTGAAAAAAGTTGACATTAATATTTGGGGGTTGACGGTCGCGGCCTAGAGCCAATCGCGCTTCCGTGAGGTTTCTGCTTGATGAGCAACTTCGCCGGGTTCCCCAGCCGCAGTCAAATCAGTTTCGCCGGGAGACTGGAAGAGATCTGGCTGGCGCGGGACGACGCGGTCTGCGGACACTGCCTCAATCGTTGGCAACATCAGTGGTTGGCCATTATTGTGGTCCAAAATTGAATTCTCGCCCGAAGGATTCGGACCCGCGGAAGCAGTTTGCGGTTCTGAAAATTCCTCCAACGTAACTTCACGATCCCAGGTGCGTTTGAAGTCTTCTGAAGCGCGGCGAAACTCAGCCAAATGTTTGCCCAGCGTCCGGCTAATCTGGGGCAATTTGCGCGGGCCCATAAACACCAGGGCCATCACCAGGATGAAGAGTAGCTCGGTACTGCCCAGCGACTCGAGAATCAGTAGGACCAATTTCCAAACACCTCTCAGCTCAACACTTGGCCAGGGCCATCATAAGGGCAGCGATTGTACCCTGTGACCAGACAAAGCAGAAGTCACAGCGCCGGGAGCATGCTCGCGCTCGCGATTGGGTAGTGCTCCATTCGTGTGTTGGTGGTTTTGAAAGAATTGCTTTTGATCGGGCGGGTGCTGAATGTCTCGATCTTTGCGATTGTGAGCGGCAGCCGGGTGTTGGTGGGGTGAAGAACGCAGATCGTCCATTTCTTTGCTGGACTAAATAGCGACGGTGTCATCGTCCGAAGCAGATAGGCCACGCTTTAACTTCTCTAGGTCTTTCTGAACGTGACTCTGAATGAACAGAAGTAGTTGTGCGGTAATTTCGTAGTTTCTTTTAATGGAGTCTTGCGGTACTTCCTTCTGACGCGCTTTAATCACTTTTGCGACGTTCGACATTTGTTCTAATAACCGCTCTAGCGTCGGGTATTCAAAAGAAAGTTGTAAGACCTTTTTAGTTGATCTGCCAAAACTAACTTTAACTCCTTCGATAAGGACTACACTAGACCCAGATTCTTTAACGCTATATTCA
>JANLZV010000198.1:0-1763 GCA_031366425.1 Pyrinomonadaceae bacterium
CAAGTATTCCTAACCGCCGAACGAGGCTCCGCATGGTTCTCTTCCTTGTCGTCGTGCTGGCGGCGCTCCTCTTCGAATACATCAACGGCTTTCACGATGCCGCCAACGCGATCGCAACCGTCGTCTCGACCAAGGTCCTGACCCCGCGGCAGGCGATCGCGATGGCGGCTTTTTTCAATCTGACCGGCGCGCTGATGGGAACGGCGGTGGCCTCCACCATCGGAAAAGGCATCGTTGACCTGAAAGTCGTCACCATGCCAACGATTCTTTGCGCGTTGCTCGGCGCAATTGTCTGGAACCTGATTACGTGGGTGTTGGGCCTGCCCTCGAGTTCGAGTCATGCGCTCATCGGCGGGCTCTGCGGCGCGGCCGTGGCGACGGCACACGGTGATTGGTCGGTCTTGAAATGGAAGGTCGGTCTGCTGCCCAAAGTGGTCATCCCGATGATCACGTCCCCCATCGCCGGATTTTTGATCGGCGCCCTTCTCATGTTCCTCCTGCTCGTCCTTCTGCACCGCTACACGCCCCATTTCATCCACAACTTGTTTGGCAAACTTCAACTCGTCAGTGCGGCCTGGATGGCGCACAGCCACGGGACGAACGACGCCCAAAAAACGATGGGCATTATCTCGCTCGCGCTCTTCACCGGGACGAGCTCGGGCGCTTTCGCTGGCCTGCCGCCGGTCTTTGATTTTCTTCATACTCCGGAGTTCAAAGTCCCCAGCTGGGTCATCATCGTCTGCGCGGCGACGATGGCGGCGGGAACGGCCGCCGGCGGCTGGCGCATTATCCGCACGCTCGGACATAAAATGGTCAAGTTGCAGCCGGTGCACGGCTTCGCCGCGGAGACCACTGCCGCGGTCATTATTCAGGCGGCGAGCTCGTACGGCATTCCACTCTCGACCACGCATGTGATCACCACCTCGATTATGGGCGTGGGCGCGGTCAAGCGTTTCGGCGGAGTAAAATGGACGCTGGTGGAGCGCATCGTCTGGGCGTGGGTCCTGACCCTTCCCTGCACTGCCCTGGTCGGTTATATCCTGGCACGCGCCGCGGCTGCTTTTTAGGGCCGATCGCCGATTGCAAATCGGCGCTACGTAGCTTCGATTTGCAATCGAAGTACCCCTCACCTGACAGGAAACAAGTCAGCGGACCTTTCGAGCATGCGGGTGAGATGATGCTGCTCGGGCCCGACCTGGGCCAATTGCAACGCGCGCCGAAAACTTGTCGCGGCCGCTTCGTGCTGGCCGAGTTGTTGCTGCAGCTCGCCGACAACGGCGTGGAAGAGATGATGCGACTCGAGTAATTCGCGCCGCGACATTTCGCTGAGCGCGTTGAGGCCGGCCTGCGCGCCGTGCACATGCGCAACCGCGACGGCTCGATTCAAGGCGATAATCGGCGATGGATTATTGCGCTGCAGCCGATCGTAGTGACGCAAAATCCGCTCCCAATCCGTCGAGGCCCCATCCGGCGCCATGCAATGGCAGGCGGCGATGCCCGCCTGCAAGTGGTAGTCGCTGATCGTCTCACCCTGGGCGGCGGCGGCGAGATGCATCAGGCCCTGGTTGATGAACGACTGGTTCCATTTCGAGCGATCCTGGTCGTCGAGCCGCAACAAATCCCCCTGCTCGACGAGCGCAAGAGTGTTAACTTATCAGGTATGGCTCAAGGTGAGTACATCATTCGGGTGCGCTCGGCTGGTTTTAATGTATCCCGGCGCGTTATCATCAATCGGTAGACTGCTTAATACAATCACCGTAAAT
>JANLZV010000016.1:0-2709 GCA_031366425.1 Pyrinomonadaceae bacterium
CTGTTAACTCTGCATCCGAACGCGGCCTGCTCGGCATTGCCCTGCATCCCAATTTCGCCGTCAATCATTTCGTTTACTTGTATTGGACTGAAAGCAGCACCGGAATTGATTCGACCAATCTGGCCGATGTTGCGCTGCTCGGCAATCGCGTGGACCGCTATGTCTGGAGCGGCTCGGCGCTGACATTCGATAGCAATTTAATCAAGCTGCGGGCTTATCAGGCCGACGCTAGTCAACCGCTTCGCGGCAATCACAACGGCGGCGTGTTGCGCTTTGGCCCAGACGGCAAGTTGTACATCTTGATGGGCGACAATGGCCGCCGCGGATTATTACAAAACAACCAGCTTGGTCCAGTTCCTGACGATCAATACGGCGGACCCGAGTCCGACAATTCGCACCTGACCGGATTCGTGCTGCGTCTTAACGACGACGGCTCAACGCCGACGGACAATCCTTTCTACAACGCCGCCACCACGCTCAGCGGCGAAGCGGCGACCAATGTTAAGAAGCTTTATGCCTACGGCGTGCGTAACGGCTTTGGCATGGCTTTCGATCCGCTCTCCGGATATCTCTGGAATCAGGAAAACGGCGACGATGCCTTTGACGAGATGAACCGCATCACCGCCGGGTCAAACAACGGTTGGGTGGCGGCGATGGGGCCAGTCAACCGGATCGCCGAGTTTAAATCGATTGAGTCAACTTACGGCCAGGGAAACTTACAACAACTGCGCTGGCCCACTTCGCTGATTGCCGACACGCCGGCCGGCGCGCTCGCGCGGATGTACCTGCTGCCCGGCGCGCACTACACCGATCCGGAGTTTAGTTGGAAGTATGCGGTTGCTCCTGCCGCGATGGGCTTTGTAAAGGGAAGAGGACTGGGACCGCAGTTTGAGGGCGACCTCCTGGTCGGCGCTTCCCGGACCACGCTGCTCAACGGCTATCTGTTCCGCTTCAAGTTTTCCGACGATCGCAAACACTTCAAGTACACCGATCCGCTACTAAACGACTCGGTCGCCGACAACACCGACAAGTTTGACTTAGCTGAAAGCGAGACGCTGGCAATCGGGCGCGACTTTGGCGTTGTTACCGACATTCAAACTGCGCCGAACGGGAACGTGTTTGTACTCTCGCTTCTCAATGGTGCGGTCTATGAGATTAAGTCGAACCCTACATATTTCTTTGCGACGCTGAACGGGGCGCAGCAAGTGCCGCCAACAAATTCGACCGCGACCGGAACGGCCGTCCTCGTTATGAGTCCTGACGAAAAGACGGCGCGCTTGTCGCTCAATTTCAGCACGCTCTCGAGCGCGCAAACTGACGCGCACGTTCACGGTCCGGCCGCAGTTGGCAGTAACGCCGCCGTGCTCTTCCCCTTACCGCTCGGCCAGATTAGCGAATTCAAAATTGATTTGCTGCCGGGCCAGGCGCAGGACCTGAAGAATGGGCTCTGGTACGTCAACGTCCATAGCACGACCTTCCCCGGCGGTGAGATCCGCGGTCAGTTCCAAACGTCGGCAACGTCGAGTAGTTTTCAGTTTGGCGCCACCCAGATAGGCGTGGGAGAAGGCGAGGGCAGTGCAACGATAAGCGTCACGCGCACGGGCAACACTGCGGCGCCCGCTTCGTTGAAGTTCGCCACCGACGATGCTAACGCTCCAACCAATTGCAGCGACGTCAGCACTGGCCTGGCATCATCGCGCTGCGACTACGTATCCACCGCCGGCACTCTGAATTTTGCCGCGGGTGAGTCCGTCAAGACCATCAACATACCGATCATCGACGACTCGCGCGCCGAGGGCGTTGAGAATTTCATCGTTGCTCTCAACAATCCGAGTGGCAGCGGCGTTGCGCTCGGCCCACCCGGTTCAGTCATCGTCACCATCAACGACAACGACAGCGTTAACGGACCGAACCCGATCGACCAGGCAAACTTCTTCGTGCGCCAGCACTATCTTGATTTTCTGAATCGCGAGCCGGATCCGCCCGGGTTCGGGTTCTGGACTGGCCAGATTTCGTCGTGCGGTAACGACGCTGCCTGCATTGAAGTGAAGCGCATAAATGTTTCCGCCGCGTTTTTCCTGTCTATCGAGTTTCAGCAAACGGGCTACTTCGTTTACCGGCTCTACAAATCCTCTTATGGCAACCCACCTGGCGTTCCGGTGCCCGTGAAGCTCGATGAGTTTCTGCCGGACACGCAACAGATTGGGAAGGGAATCGTGGTGGGCCAGACTGGATGGGAAGCGCAGTTGGAAGCTAACAAGGTTGCCTTCACCCAGGAATTCGTGGGGCGCATGCGTTTCACTGCAGCGTATCCGACTACGATGACACCGGCGCAGTTTGTTGATGTGCTTTATGCAAACGCGGGCGTGCTGACCCCGCCTCCTGCAGAGAAGACCGCGGCTATTAATGAATTCGGCGGCGCCGGAAACACTGCAGATACGGCAGCTCGCGCGCGCGCCTTACGTCGCGTGGCCGAGAACGCGACGCTGGTGCAGCAGGAAACGAACAAAGCTTTTGTGTTGATGCAATACTTTGGTTACTTGCGCCGCAACCCCAACGACGCGCCGGAAGCCGCTCTCAACTTCGATGGCTACAATTTCTGGCTGAACAAACTCAATCAGTTCAACGGCAACTTTATGAATGCGGAGATGGTCAAAGCCTTCATCAACGCCGGTGAGTATCGCCAGCGATTTGGACCGTAAGAAAAAG
>JANLZV010000231.1:0-2401 GCA_031366425.1 Pyrinomonadaceae bacterium
GCGTTAGCGCACCGCCACCGCCGGCAACCGCATAGGTGTTTGCATTCAGCTTGTCGACAAACTGCGCTGCGGTCATCCCAGTTGGAAAAGCACCGGCAGCGAGAAACTTTGTTCGCTGCACAAAATCATTAAAGAACCGGACTTTATTCGCTTCAAGTTGAGCGTCAGCGCCCGGCTGGCCGATCACGACCCCACGGCCAATCTCCTGCGTGTCAGGCAGGAAATCTCGCAGTCTCAACGTCTCGTGCGTGTCGTAGGCCGCCTGGTAAGTTTTGTAAACCAGGTATCCGGTCTGCTGAAACTCAATCGAGAGGAAGAATGCGGCCGAAACGTTGATGCGCCTGATCTCGCGGCATTCCTGGGTGGTGCACTCATCAATCTGGTTTTTCCAGAACCCCAGTCCCGCCGGATCCGCTTCACGATTGAAGAAGTCGACGTAGTGTTCGCGCACAAAGATGTCGCTGCTGAAGTTTGGATCCTTAACCGGGTTAGGACTGTGCACTCCGGCCGAGCTCTCGTCGCTGTTGATGGTGATCACTACGTTGGCAGGCGCACTGATGTTAGAGCCGAGCGACGAGGTCAGCGTCAGGTTGAACGTCTCAGGCGATTCCCCATAGGAGTCGTTCACGACGAAAACGGTGATCGTCTTAGACGTTTCATTGGCGGCAAAGCGAAGCGTGCCGAGCGCCGCCAGATAGTCTGACCGCTCACTCGCAGTCCCGTCGGAGGTCGCATAGGTTACGGTGGCGGCGCCAGTGGTATTGCCGCTGCGCGTGACCGTGAGATCCACCTTAGTGGTTGCGTTAAGAGCCTCGGTAGCAGTCGCCGTGCTGGTGGTGAACTGCGCTGAGTTTGACAACGTCGCCGGCAAGTTCCAATTAAGCGTGACGTTGCCCTGGTCGCCGCCGTAACCGTCAACCGCGATCTGATAAGTGGTGCCACTGACGGCTGAGAACGAAACGCTGCTGGTAAACACCGAACCCGGAACCGCGTCGTCGTTACTAGCGATTGGTGAGCTCAAGGCCGCCACGCTCGTGCCGGTATAAATCGCCAGCAACGTATCGAAGGTGCTTCCCGCAGTAGTAATCGTCACCGTGCCGCTGTTAGGCGCGGTCCATCGATACCAGATCGACTTACCGCTGGGAAACGCGTCCGGCGAGTGGTTGGGTTCGCCCGACTCTTTAGTGGCGAATGCGTTGGTGCCCTTGAGGGTGCCGGAATTTCCATTGACGGTTTCCGCATTCACGAAATTATCGTTTGGCGGGGGGGTGGTGGCGGTGATTGTGTAGCCGAAAGAATCGATCGCGTTCTGATCGTTGACGGTCATCACTTCACGGACGTTTCGGGCGATAGTCGGATCCATGATCCCAATGTATGTGCCGCCGCTCGGTGACGGACTGTCTTTCCAATGGCTAGCCTGATTGCCATCGCCTCCGCTGCTGTCGGGTCTGCCGGTTGAGAGCGCGAGTGGCGCGCCCCCGTTGAACTGGACTTGGGAACCACCAGACGAAAGCACTCGCTGCGCCGTGCCGAAGTTGGCCAGCGTGGCTGTGCTCGGACGAAACCGAAAAATATCCCAAACGCTGACTGCGAGGGTGCTCGAAGGATCAAGTTCCCGTTCGCCTACGGCCGAGTCGAAACCGAGCGCATGGCCCATTTCATGGACTGCTACGGCGTCAAAGTCTGTGCGGTTACCGGTGATCCCGTCATTGGGATCGAAGTCAAAGCCAAACAACGTGTTGAATCCAATTCGCGGGGCGGGGACGGGGTTGGACGGCGAATCGTTGGTGTAGTCCTGCGCCAAACCGCCCAGCGCGCGCAGCAGCGGGCTCGTAACATAGACGGTGCTCACCGAGCCGAGGTCGCTAGGCACGGAACTCGCGGGCAACGCATTGGTAATCGCCGCTTCGGATGGGCTGGCATGGTTAATCAGTCGCTGGCGAATGTCTGTGTAGGGACCGAGAAACTGCGGCGACTCGGTGGCGCCGATCACGTCAGAACCGGAAAAGGGTGTTCCAAAGAAAGTGGTGCCGAAGTCAACGTCGATTGCGATCGTGATTGGGTCTTTGATCAGTGATTCCCATTTAGCGGCGGCGGCGATGAACGCCTGCTTGGCGGCTTGGTTTCCCTCCAGCTGCGTCGTGCCCCGAAGAATAATTGTCAGGCCGGTGGCTGATTCGATCGAAGCAGAATCATTTTTTAAGTGATTAATTTGGCGGAGGCCTGTTTCCGTTCCGCTCTTGAGAGCCCGCGTCTCAGCAGCCGTTGCTTCCCGACAAAGTGTTTCGCCATTTGGTCCTGCGTAAATCAAAAACGCCCCGCGCTCCGGCGCAAAGGCGTACCCACTGGTCTTTATGCCGACCACAGCGTCGCTCTGCGCGAAGGTGTAAAACGGAAGACT
>JANLZV010000240.1:0-11316 GCA_031366425.1 Pyrinomonadaceae bacterium
TTCGCGGCCAGCTTCGACTGCGCCAATTGCGCGGCAGATTTCGCGCTAAGCTGAGGTGAATTTTGTCTCAATCAAGTACGTAAGCGGGTGCACGACTGCATTTCACCCTGACCGCCTCTAACTCAGGCGCTTCTGACCAGAGCACCATGCCCACACTCGTTTCAATATTCGGAGTTGAGCCACGCCGTATCGGAGGCACCGAGACCTTCGCTCGGGAGTTGTCGCTTCAGCTGGGCGCGCAGGGCTGGCAAAGCGCACTATATTTTCTGTCGGAACCGACCGAGCAAGTGCGGCGCTTCTTCGACCTGCCGAATATTTCACTCGGCGTTTACGGCAGCGCGAAAGACAGTGGTTTCAAAACCGGGCGCAGCCTTTCCCGGATCGCCCGGAGTCACCGCCCTGAGATTCTGCACTTTCACTTCACGGGATTTCTCAATTTCTATTCCCAAATCGCCCGCCTGCAATCAGTCGAAAGAGTGTTCTTCACCGATCATCATTCGCGCCAGGCGGGATATGTGCCTGGTCGCGCACCGCTTTGGAAACGCAGCGCCGCGCGATTTATCAATGGTCCACTGACTAAGGTTATTTCAGTTAGTAACTACGGCTACGACTGCATGACCGCAATCGATCTGCTGCCCCGAAGCCGCTTTGAGATGATCTATAACGGGGTAGACCTCACTCGGGTGAAGACTGAACCGGAACTGGCCGGGGAATTTCGCCGCCGGTTTTCTATTCCCAGAGGGCGCGCGATCGTCGTCCAGGTAAGTTGGATTATTCCAGAGAAGGGAATCACAGACCTTCTTGAAACTGCGCGTTTGGTAACGCAACAGAATCGCGAGGTGCAATTTGTGATTGTTGGCGACGGCGCTTATCGCGAGCAGTATATGAAAGATGCGGCGGCGATGGGGATTGCAGACCGGGTTACCTGGACTGGAATGATGGAAGATCCCTTCGGCGAGGGCGTCTTTGCAGCGGCGGATGTAGTCTGCCAATTTTCGCGCTGGGAAGAGGTTTTCGGATGGATGATCGCCGAAGGAATGGCCCACTCGAAACCCGTCGTGGCGACCAGGGTTGGCGGCATACCCGAGCTGATCAGTGACGGCGCTACCGGATATCTAGTCGAGCGCGGTGATACGAAAGCGATGAGCGAGAATCTGCTACAACTACTTGCCGACCCTGTGCGGCGCAAACGAATGGGCGAAGCTGGCCGCGAAACGGTATCGGAAAAGTTTGATCTGCGTAAGAACGTGGCGCAGCTGGTTCGTTCCTACGGCATTTCCTAGTTTCAAAAGCCGCTGAGCTTTCCCACTTCACTCCGACTTGTTGAGAGTGTAATCAAACTCGTAGAAGTGTTTACCGTCGACAATGTTAATTTTCAGTGCCCCGGCCAGTCCCGCAAGTTCACCGGTACCCGAGTCAGGCACTACGGTGATCACAAGTTGCGGCGCGGAGCGAGTCATGGTGCCGCTGTGTTGCAGCGCGAAAGTGCCGCTGAGCCCGTGCAGAGTTCCTTTTACTCTTTCCATCGCGACGTAACCAGCCGAACCGGGAACTTCCGTCATCACTGCCAGCATTTGTCCTTTGCTGGTAGCTTCCAGGTCGCCATGAAACTGTTTGTCGAGCGACATGCGGCCGACGGATGGATCACCACTTTCGTCAGTCTGGGGATTCATCTTCACTTCAAACGATCCGCTGGCGTGTTTACTCACGATTGTCTCCTTCAAATTTGTGGCAACTTGTGATGATGGTTGGTTTGCGTCGTTCCGCGCGACGAGAACCTGATCAGGCATTTTTGTAGCCTGCCAGCTTACCACTTGCCATTTTCCATGGCGCTTCAGAAACGTGCCGGTGTTTAGATACTTCGACACCTCAGACTTACCGTTCGTGACGCTTGCGCCAACCAGGCGGAACGCTACGATCGCAGTGTTGCCATATTGCTGAATCCGAATGTCTTCCGCCGAGTAGGTCGTAGCGGGATCGCTCGGTTTGGGAGGCGGCGCAGATCGCACGTCACGCATGATCTCCGCTTTGCCGCGCCGTCGTCCGCCTGAACCGGTATAAATTACGTCGTCGGCCCAGAAGCGATCGTGAATGCCGGCATCGTTGCGAGAAGCGCCGGCGAGAAATTCCTTCAACAAGCTGGTGAGCTTCCCAGCATCGGGTGATGATTGCGCGTGAAGTCCTACTGCGAGCAACATGACGACGATCACTGATGACACAACAGTCTTCATTGGTCTCCTCCGCATTTGATCCAGGAAACGAGCACGGCCGGATGCGTTCAAATTAAGTAAGTACGTCTTTTAACGCATTCCTTCCCGGGTGCAAAGCGGAGGCTGAATTATGCTTCCGCAAAACTGGCCTCGCCGCGTGCTCCCGTGCTAATATCCCGCCCAACGTGATCGGTTTAAGCCCAATTACTAAACTCCTCCTAACGGTGCCGCTTCTGCGCCGCGCGTGCTAGCGCGGTCTGACGGGGCGGCGATTTCCTACTGCACAAGATAATAGTTCGACGAAAGCACTCGCTGGTTGAAGCTTTGTGCGTTCGTCAGGGTTTAAGTTCTAATGCAGATGAACAGGACAGCAAAGGACATGGACGAAAAATACTTTCCCGAAAAAATCGAACAGAAGTGGCAGCAGCGTTGGAATGAGTCGCGCGCGTTTGAAGCGAAGTCAGACGACCCGCGGCCGAAGTTTTATTGTCTCGAGATGTTGCCTTACCCATCAGGCTTTTTGCACATGGGCCACGTGCGGAACTACTCGATTGGCGATGCGCTCGCCTGGTACAAGCGGCTGCAGGGATTCAACGTGCTGCATCCGATCGGTTGGGACAGTTTTGGTCAGCCGGCCGAACAGGCGGCGATCAAACGCGGCGTTAACCCACGCGACTGGACTGAAGAAAACATCGCGCACATGCGCGGACAGATGCAACGACTCGGAATCAGTTACGACTGGTCGCGCGAGATCGCCGCGCATCGTCCCGAGTATTACAAGTGGGACCAGTGGTTTTTTCTGAAGATGCATGAGCGCGGGCTCGCTTACAAAAAGAAGTCGCCGGTGAACTGGTGTCCGAAGGAAGGCACCGTGCTTTCCAACGAGCAATCGTCTGGCGGAATTTGCTGGCGCTGCGGCGCTGCGGTGGAGAAGCGAGATCTGGAGCAGTGGTTTTTGCGGATCACTGAGTATGCGGAGCAACTCGTCGCCGACATCAAGCAGATTGAAAACACCTGGCCTGAAAAAGTTCTCAAGCGCCAACGTGATTGGGTTGGACGCAGTGAAGGCGCCTACGTCGACTTTGGAATTAAAGACAGCGACCAGAAAGTCCGCGTATTCACTACTCGCATCGACACGATTTACGGAGCGAACGCCATCGCGATTTCTGCTGAGCATCCGTTGCTCGCCGACCTGCTGCAAGGTTCTTCGCTGAAAAACGATATCGAAGCGTTTGCCAAAAAAGTCAAAGCGGAAGCTGCGGCCCGTTCACGCGAAGAGGAGGGGCCAAAGGACGGAATGAACACCGGCATCCTCGCGATTAATCCATTTAGCGGCGAACTGGTGCCCGTATGGGTTGCAAACTATGTCCTGATGGAATATGGGACCGGCGCGTTGATGAGCGTACCGGCGCATGACGATCGTGACTTTGAGTTTGCTCAAAAATATTCGTTGCCGGTGAGGCGAGTGATTGAGCGCGTTTCGCATGAGCAGGAATCGATTGCCCACGACGAAGCCCGCGAAGACCAATCGTTAGCGATGCCGCATGCCTTTACGGAATACGGCATTCTGGTGAACTCCGGCGACTGGAGTGGAAAACTTTCGACTGTCGCGATGAAGGAAATGGCGAGTTACGCCGCGGAGCATGGTTTCGGCGAAGCTGCGGTTACCTATCGCATTCGCGACTGGGGTGTTTCGCGTCAGCGTTTTTGGGGCGCGCCGGTGCCCATCGTCTATTGCGAAGAATGTGGGACGGTGCCGGTGCCTTACGATCAACTGCCGGTGGTGTTGCCTCCGTCGGCGGAGTTTACCGGAACCGGCGCGCCGCTCGCGGGCGTTTCAGAGTTCGTTAACATCAATTGTCCGAAATGTAACGGGCGGGCGAAACGTGAAACGGACACGATGGACACGTTTGTTGATTCATCGTGGTACTTCTTCCGCTACTGCGACCCGCGCAACGCAACGGTTCCGTTTGATCCCGCCATCGCCGCCGAGTGGACCCCAGTCGACCAATACATCGGGGGCGATTCACATGCGGTGATGCACCTGATCTACACGCGCTTCTGGACCAAGTTCATGCGCGACCTCGGCCTCGTTTCCTTCGATGAACCGGTCAAGCGATTGCTGACGCAGGGAATGGTGACCAATCGCGTGGAAGGTACAGACGACTGGAAGGCGATGTCCAAGAGTCTCGGCAACGGCGTCGATCCGGATGAAATGATTGCCGCGTTTGGCGCAGATGCGGCGCGGCTGTTCATCCTGTTTGCGGCCCCCGTTGAAAATGAATTGCGCTGGTTGGAGTCGGGGATTGAAGGCGCAGTGCGATTTATCCGGCGCGCGTACACGATGGTGTGGCGCTGGCACGATAGACTTGCGAGTAGTGACGTCGATCACGATGCGTCAACTGAGTTTAGCCCTGCGGCCCGCGCGCTGCGACGTAAGACGCACCAGACGATCGCAAAAATTACGAACGACTTCGAGGGGCTGCATTTAAATACGATCGTCGCGGCCCTGATGGAATTGTTTAATGAATTGTCTAATTTTGATGCGAATCCCGCGACTGCGCCGGCCGGCGACGTGTTTGCGGTTCGTGAGGCGCTGGAATCACTCGTAATCATGCTGGCGCCCTTTTCGCCCCACGTGGCGGAGGAAATGTGGGAGTCGTTGGGCCACAGCCGCGGATTGTTGAATTCCGCCCGTTGGCCGCAGTCTGACGCGGACTTAGCGCGTCGTGAGGAACTTGAGATCCCTATCCAGGTAAACGGGAAACTGCGTTCGCATGTTTTCGCGTTACCGGAAGTTTCGGAAGACGAACTGCGTGCGGCAGCGCTCGAAGATGAAAAGATCCGCTCGATTATTGAGGGCCATGAGGTTGTAAAAGTTATCGTGGTCCCGCGGCGGCTCGTGAACGTAGTGATTAAGTAGCCAGTTGTCGCAAGTCGAGCTGTGATCAGTCGTTCAGGAACGCGCGGTTATCGTTTTGCGGATCAAGGCAGGTGCGAAGTAAGTTTATGGTCAAACTAATAAACAACCCCAAAGCGCTTGGTGGTTGCCTGCATACCGCCCAGCCGCTAGAATCAACTAGCCATTGAACTTTACGGCTGTCCACATCGGGCCCCCTAAATGAAAGAATGTCCAGCCTGTCGGCGCTGTTTCTCTGATGAAGTAAACCACTGTCCCCAGGACGGCGATGCCACTACGCCATCGCTGGTGGGGGAACCGATCCTCGATGCTCGTTACCAACTCGAGCGACGGTTGGGCCAGGGCGGGATGGGTGTGGTCTTTCAGGCGCGGCACATTTTTCTCAAAACATCTCATGCCATCAAAGTGATCTTGCCGGACCTGGTCGGTAACGATCCGATGCTGGTGACCCGTTTCCGGCAGGAGGCCCTGGCAGCGGCCGCCATCCGCCATCAAAATATTATTTCGGTCACCGACTTTGGCGTCGTGCGAGGCACGATGCCTTTTTTGGTAATGGAGTTTGTTAACGGCAAATCGCTGCAGGACATTCTCGCGGAAGAGAAAGTGATGACGGCGGCGCGCGCTCTTGAGTTTGCCTGTGCGATCGGCGCGGGAGTGGGCGCGGCACACCGCCAGAACATTGTCCATCGCGATCTGAAGCCGCTCAACATCATGACGCAATCCGGCCAACCGGTGGCCGAAGGATTGAAAATTCTTGACTTTGGCTTGGCCAAGATCAAGTCCGGCGAATTGCTCGGATCGTTTGTCCAGGCGAAGACGAGCGGAATGATGGGCTCTCCTTTTTATATGGCGCCGGAGCAGTGGTCTGATGATGAACCCGACGCGCGCGCCGACATCTATAGTTTAGGGATCATTCTTTATCAAATGCTCGCGGGCGAAGTGCCGTTTAAGGGTTCGTCGATTCCGTCGATCATGAAGAAGCATTTGACGTTGCCGCCGCCGAGTTTTGCGTCGATGGGCGCTCATGTTTCGCCGCGAATTGAAGCAGTGGTACGACACGCGCTGGAAAAAGAAGTTTCGGCGCGCACCCCGTCTGTTGAAGTGTTCATTGCAGAGTTGCGAGCGGCAGTGGCTGCTGATGGTGCGTCTACGCAACCGACCCGAGCGGTTCCCGCCGGCGATCCCAATGAGACGATGTTTGCGCCGGCGAAAGATACGGGGAAGGATGAGCCGCAAGTCACTTCCGAAACGATCTTCGATCCGGTGGGCCGCGTTAGCACACCCGCCCTGAGCCCGGAGCAACAGGAGCGGTTGGCAGCGTCGCGCGAGGCGTATGAGCGCGAGCAGCAGGATCGGAATCGCGTGGCCCATGAAGAGTTGGCCCGCGAGGATGAAGCTCGTCGCCAGGTGGCAGAAGAGAAGGAACGTAGGCGCCGGGAAGTCGAAGCGAATCGACTGAAGGACAAGGAACAACAGGAAGAACGCGAGCGCCAGCAACGCGAACAAATTGAACGCGTTGAGCGGCAGGCGAAAGAGCTCGAAGAACGACTGGCGCGGCTGGCCACGAGTATTGTGCCCCATAGCACTGCGGCGCCCGGAGTATTGGGAGATCCCGAAGCGACTCAGGTTCATCAAGGGGTTCGCCTGGACACGATGGGAGCGGCCAGTTTGGGGGCCACCTCGATGGTTCCGCAGGGCGATAGGGGCGGTGGGGCCGGCGTCATCGCGGATCCAACCGCCAAAAAAAGCAATTCGATGGTGATGATTGGCGCGGCGGCCCTGGTAGTTCTTTTAATAGCAGGCACGACGATTGGATACTTCTTGTTGAAGTCGAAACCAACTCAGGCAGGCGGAGGTGGTGGCTCGAATATAAACCAGGGTACCGACCAGCCGCCGATCGCAACCATTAAAGCGGACCTCGTGGAGATTCCGGGTGGCACGTTTCAGATGGGCCGCAATAATGGACCACCGCAGGAACGTCCGCAGCATCCGGCCACCGTCGCAAAGTTTTTTATGGATCGGACTGAAGTGACTAACGCGGAATATTCCGAGTTTGTTGCGGCCACGAATTATGAAGCTCCGAGCCACTGGGTTAAGGGCAAGCCTTTGCCGGGACAGGAACAGTGGCCGGTGGTTAACGTATCGCCAAAAGACGCGGAAGCGTTTGCCGCTTGGAGGTCGAAGCGAGACGGCGTTACGTATCGCCTGCCCACCGAGGAAGAGTGGGAATTTGCCGCGCGCAATGGCGGCGAAAGTAAAACGTATCCATGGGGCGAGCGCTGGGGCGACAAGCGCGCAGTGGTGAGAGAAGCTGCCCCACGCGCGGTGGGTTTCTATCCTGAAGGCAGGAATCGCTGGGGCGCCGTCGATTTGATCGGCAACGTTTGGGAGTGGACCTCTTCCAAGGCCTCAGTTTATTTGAACGCCGCTGAAATTCCAGAAGGGAATCGCGAGTGGATTGTCGCGCGCGGAGGGTCGTATTCAAGCGATCCAGACGATCCCCTCGCGCCTATTTCCGCCACCTACCGGGATTGGTATGCGCCCACGTTCAGACATGCAAACTACGGGTTTCGACTGGTCCGTTCCGGTCAATAAGCAGCGCAGCGCGAGCGGCAAACCCCGGTTCCGGCAGTTAGATCATCACTCGTCGGC
The DNA here is from genome assembly GCA_031366425.1 of Pyrinomonadaceae bacterium. Classification (GTDB taxonomy): domain Bacteria; phylum Acidobacteriota; class Blastocatellia; order Pyrinomonadales; family Pyrinomonadaceae; genus PSRF01. The sequence goes on from JANLZV010000240.1 coordinate 7,783, forward strand.
TGAGATACAATCCGCGCTGATTTTTGTAAGACGCAATCGTGAAGCCGGTATTTTTACAAACTGAGGCGTTGTCGCATCCGTGGCTGATCGCGGCGCAATCCACGCCTCCAACCCCTGGAGAAAACCGATGAGAGCGTTTTGGTTTATTCGCGCAAGTTCAATCTTTGGCGTGTTGTTGCTTTTTGCGTTAGGCGTTGTTGGCGCGTTAGGACAAGACGTTGGCGCTGACGTAGGTGGCGGCGCCGGGATCTTCAGAGCCAAGAATCCGGAAGCCAGGAGACGTAACAGGCCGCCGGGCCGGCGTGGCACGAGGACGCCTGCGGCTGCAAACTCCTCGGTCGAAGATCGCGTGGAAGATTTGCTAGGCAAGGGAAATGAGTTTCGCGACGCGCGCCGGTTTGCCGAAGCGGAAGCTTCGTATCAGGGTGTGCTGAAGATTAAGCCGAAAGACGGTCGTGCAGCTTACGGTTTGGGCAACATTTATTTTGATCAGCAGCGTTGGGAGGAAGCGGAAAGCTCTTATCGCGATGCCGTGTTGTGGAGTCCAACAGATGTTGATGGTCTCGTCGCACTCAGCGTAGTCCTGGTCCAACCAAGGGCCGGCGCAGGCAATGCGAAACGATTTTCTGAGGCCGAAGCCTTTGCGCGACGTGCCGTGGGGGTCGCGCCGAAGAACGCCATTGCCTGGGATCGTTTGGGAGTGGCGTTGCAAGCTCGCGGAGTTTGGGGCGGGGAAACGGAGCAGGCCTATCGGCGGGCAGTGGAACTCGATCCGCAGTTTGCCGTGGCCTATGTTCACCTCGCGCGCGTGTTAAAGCGAAGTGGACGCGCCGCCGAGGCCGCGCCTTTTTATGCTCAGGCCGAACAACTTGCAAAGGATCCGCCGACGTTGAACCTGATCGCGGAATCGTTGCAAGCCGAACAGCAGTGGGAAAATTCTGAGCCGGTGCTCAAGCGAGCTCTGGAAATCGATGCGCGAAATCCGACCTCGCTGCTGTTGATGGGCCGTGTGCTTTCAGTTTTCAAGCGTTACCAGGAAGCCGAGCCTTATTTGAGACTGGCAACTGAGGTGAGTCCGCGAGCATTTGAACCACACCATCTTCTAGGCAGCGCGTATTTGGCGATGGAGCGTTATGAAGACGCCGAAGGTGTTTACGAACGCGCTTTGGGATTTGCATCGGCCGGAGATCGAAAGCAACTGGCCGGCGCGTATGGTCTGGAAGGCGTGGGCGATGGTTACGTAAAAGCGAAGAAGAAACCCAGCGCCACTCGCGCCTACCGGCGGGCTTTGGAACTGGATCCTGGAAATCAGAGACTCACGCAAAAACTTGCAAAGACGCGTTAGTGCGAATCGACGCGTCCGAGACGTTGCCGGCGTGTTTGTTTCCCTGTAGCGCACGCCAAATAAGTTGTTGGTCAAAACGAATTTAGAACGCTGAATTCACAAAAAAGGAGTGCACTATTAACAACAATCCCACTCTTCATCTGCGCGCCAAACCTCCTCGCCGTGTCAGCAGATTGTATCGAGCCTCAGCCAGGAGACTCTCCAGGATTTGGTAATGCCTTAGTTGCCAACGACAAATTTTTGGCGATCGGCGATACCCAAGCTAACCGGATCGTAGTTTATCGTCATACTTCGCAACGCCAATGGGCTAGAGTGCGAACCATCGCACTCCCGCCTAATCCCCCAATTGCCAATCCTAGCTCCAGAGCTGGCTACATTGTGACCCATAAACTAGCCATAGCGGGAGACAAGCTGGTAATTGGTAAGGTTGTAGCGATAATGCGCCCCGAAGCGCAAGAAGCAGCATCGTTCCCATATCAACCTCCAGCAGAAAGAGGGAGGACTTATGTTGGAGGGACGGCTTATTTTGGAGGGCTGGCTTTTGTTGGAGCTGTCTATCGCACTTCAGTCGCAGCAAATTCCCCATTAGAGCGAATCGATCGTCCGAAAGACAAAGAATTAGCAGGTTTCTCTGTGGCTGCCGATGGCGGGAAGATCGCTTTTTCAGTGGCTACATACGATCGCCAATCCCCAGGCTATGTAACCGTTATTTCAGGAGATCGTCGCTATTCATTAGCTGCTAGTGGCGAGATTGCCATGAAAAAAAATTTACTCGTCGCAGGTAGTACAACTGGAGATCGGCAGGGGAAACTTGCCGTTTTTAACTTGGCAGATGCTACGCCGTCGCCATTCACTGTCGCTATCCCCATCCCAGTGAGAGAGATCGCGCTCGCCGATAAATATATAGTTGTTGCCGAGCAACTTCGGGTTAATCAATTTTCTCGGCAGAACCCAAATATGACAATGTTCCCAAAAACATTGTTTGTGAACATTGCCGATCTTTCTATTACTTCTATTGGTGGGTTCGGCAATATTTCTACCTATGGGAATAAGCTAGCCCGTAGCTATCCAAATACAGCTGATGGTGAAGCGTATGGCAAAATAGAGCTATTTAATCTGGGCACCATGCCGCCAAAATCGCTAGGTTTGCGTAACGCTAGTGTTCTTCGTAGCTTTCTTACGAAAAACTATTTATTTACTGTTGAAAACCAAAACTCTGGTGATGCGATCTGCATCGCATCATCCTCTGAGTAGATGTTGTTGCATCGATCGCACACTTAAACATTTTAATTATTAAACACATCGTCCTATGACCCTGACCCCTCCAGAAGATAGAGCAGTAACAACCAGTTTTAATACCTTTCCACTCAATGCTGTCGTAGCGATAGATTCACAATTCGCTCCTGGCGACGATCGTATTGGTACTGGTATTATTATTACCCCCAATCATGTTTTGACGGCTGGACATAATGCCTTCGATACCAGTAATAAAGCCACCGCTGTCAATCTTAGGACTGCCACCAGTGCTAATCAGCCTAGTCTCAATCCACCAACTACTAGTCTCAATCCACAAAGAATCATTGGTCTTCCTGGCGATCCTCCCGCCAATGTTATCAATGCCAATGTTTATTTTCCCAAAAATTACAATACTTCTACCAATGCTTCTACTAATATAAACAATGATATTTCACTGTTTAGAACTATCGATGCGCCGATTACTGCGGCTAATACTGTCGGTCTACTAGCTTTTGTTAATCCGGATACAGCCCAAAGCCTGACCATCACTACTGCTGGATATCCAGTTAGTCAAAATAATCCTATCTTTAATGGTAGGGCTTTGGTACTTTCTCCAGGGACGGGAACGGGTACGATCGTCAATACCAACAGCGGTGGCAGATTTTACTACAGTGATAATGTAGATACAGAAGGAGGACAGAGTGGTAGTGGCGTTTGGCATATTTTAGACGGAGATACGGCTCCTCGCGTATTGGGAGTACATACTAACGGTTATGATCCCAGTATTTCTCGTTCGATCCAAAGCAATAGTGGAATACTACTTACCACTGATGTATACACCACAATAATCGCTCAAATTCAGGCTGATTCTGGTGTGGCTGATGCAGCGACTTTGCCCGAAAATGCTTTAGTTGGCTCCGATTCAAACTTTTTTTCTTTCCTTACCGATGTTG
>JANLZV010000021.1:0-3751 GCA_031366425.1 Pyrinomonadaceae bacterium
TGATGGCCTTCACAATCGCATCGTGCACACCTCGCGAAATCATGCCCGCGCGTAGCCCCCGCTCGGCGTCTTCAATATTCGGATAACTAATCCCCAGCGACAGATAGAACGCGCTCCTTTCGTTGCGAGTAAATACGTAGAAGTCGCCCTCAGGCGTAGCCCGATCGCCTTGGCGCTGCTTATCGGGAATCGGTTTGAGACCGAGACCAATCTTGTAGGTGCGGAGAAGTTTGCCGTCAGCATACAGTTCCAGCCGGCGCTGGCTCTTCATGACAACGAGGCGCGGGGCCTTTAATGGAAGCTTGAGAGGTGTGCGCTGTTCAACTGGTAGCGCGGCAGGCGCGTGGTTCGCAGGAGCTCGACTCGACGTTTCATGGGCCAGGCTTGTCCGCTGTTGGCAACCGAACCCGCCGGCGGTAAGCGTGAGAACCAGCAGCAGCAGAAAGCGTTTCATGGTTAAATGTGTGAACACCAAATTTACGAGTGGTAAATTAAGTCAGAACCGGGAGCGGTAGCGACCGGGTCAATGATTCAACCACAACCAACTATCGGTTCTCACGATCCTTCAAGTCATTCCAGCACCCGGTCGCTACCGCTTCCGGTTCTGACTTACGCCATTGACGCGATTAAAATACTCCCTCGTCCACTAACTCTTTACTCACCACTTCAAACAAGGTGCCGGCGTCTTTCCGCGAAGTCTGGCGGCCACTGGGAAGCGTCAGAACTCGAACTTTGATCATTTGATCGTGACGAGTGATCACAATTTCATCACCCGTCTTCACCGCGTGAGACGACTTAGCGGAACTGCCATTGACGGAAACGCGACCTGCTTCGCAGATAGTTTGCGCGATGGTGCGACGGGAACAGAGACGACTCGCTTTGAGGAAAAGATCGAGACGCATGAGCGGAGCTACTACTCAGTTAAGACTGCGGGCCGCAGAGTTTGCCTAGGGCTTGGGAAAAATTCCGAGGAATCTCCCTTTCTTCTTTTTTTCTTCCCGCTTCGGACTACCCAAACCGCTTTCAGCGATCACCTCTTCTTTGATCTTCAGCAAGGGCAACACGGTGGCGCGATAGTTGTCGGCAACTTTGATGAAGGCTTCATTCCGAAGGTTTTGCAAGTAGTCTTCGCGCGCCTTCTCGGCCCGCTCGAGCGTGATCGCTTCGCGCACCTTGTTCTCATTAAACGTGGCTGCCGCACTGGCGTTGGTGCGTTCGTCGACACGCAGAATCTGGTAGCCATCGTTGCTGCGCAGAGGCTCGCTCACTGCGCCAACCTTCACCTCTTTGACCGCGTTAGCTATGTCTTGGCGCAGATTTGGAACTTCAAACACGCCAACCTTGCCTTTATTTTCCGGGGCCACGCGAACGCCACCAATTTCACGTTCGGAATTGGCCGCCGCCAATGCCCCGAAATCGCTTCCCGCGCGCAACTGGACCACCAGCGCGTTCGCGCGTGCCTTTACTTCGGCTTCGTTCTTGCCGGCTGAACTCAGAAAAATCTCTGACAGGGTCACACTCTCCGATTTACGAAACTTGTCCTGATGCGCGTCGAAGTATTTTTTCAATTCGTCGTTCGTTAAGCCGAAGAAAATCTTTCGATCAACTTCCTGCTGAATCACCGCTTGCTTCATAATCTCGGTGCGCATTGTCAGCCGCATCGCCACTGGGTCGACCCCACTCTCGCGCATGGCGGCGTCCAGTTTTTCAATCGTGCCAATTCCCTGCTCTTTGGCCACTTCCAGCATGCGCCGATTTACGTCGGCTTCCACTTCGCTGGCCAGATCCAGTTCTTTTCCGCGCTGCAGCAACAACTGCTCATTCACGAGGGTCGCAATCAACTCAGCCTGACGCTTGCTGACTTCGTCTTTGGCCTGCTGTTCAGGCATGCCATTGTGCACCAGGGACTCGATCCGCTCTTTCGATTCGCGCTTGAGCCGCGACAGAGTCAACACATCGTCGTTGATCTGGGCGATGACTTCGTCAATCACCTGCAATTCGCCCTCTTGCGCAAACACCGGCGCGGCGGAGGAAATCAGTAACGCTAAAACAAAAAGACTCGCGGCAGCGAGCGCCTTAAAACTAACTTTCATAATTGCTCCTAAAGAAAAGTAACCACCAAGGGCTATCGGGACGTTGATTCTAGACGTCAACGCGGAGTTCGAGCAACGTCTCACGCACGGTGTCGAGCACCCCGTCCTGCTCGGCCGCCGTAAGATTCAAACGCAAAACTCCAGTCGGGGTAAACGTTCGACCCTCGCGAAGACTTAGCAGCGCGCCCAGTTTTTCTAGGGAAATCCGGGCTTTTTCGCTGAACTTTAGCGCTACGCCTTCGGCCACCTTGTCGATCGAGAGCACTCCAATTTCCTCAGCCAAACGACGCAAGCGCGCGTATCCAAAGAGTTGCTCGACCGACTCCGGTAGGCGGCCATACCGGTCCTCGGTTTCCTTCCGAATATTCAAAAGCGTGTCTTCGTCGCGCGACGACGAAACCCGTTTGTACGTTCGCAAACGCTGGCCCATGTCGTTGATGTATTCATCGGGGATTGCCACGTCGACGCCCAAATTGATGGAAACGCTGGTTTCATCTTCAACCACGTCGCCGCGCAATTCAGCCACCGTGCGTTCCAGCATCTGCGTGTAAAGATCAAATCCGAGCGTGTCCATGTGGCCTGACTGCTGCCCGCCAAGCAGATTTCCGGCGCCACGCAGTTCAAGATCAAGGGCCGCGATTCGGAAGCCCGCGCCGAGGTCAGAAAACTCTCGAATCGCCGCCAGCCGGCGTTTTGCAATCGGCGAGAGTTCGCCTTCACCAGGAATTAACAGATAGGCATAAGCGCGGCGATTTGAACGACCCACACGCCCGCGCAACTGGTACAACTGAGAAAGACCGTATTGATCGGCGCGGTTTATGATGATTGTGTTTGCGCGGGGGATGTCTATCCCGTTCTCGATGATCGTGGTGGCCACCAACACATCGTATTTATGCTCAATGAAATCAAGCATCACGCGCTCCATTTCTTTTTCATTCATCTGCCCATGACCAACCGCCAGCCGCGCTTCCGGCACCAGCCGCTTAACCAGGGCCGCGATCGTTTCGATCGTTTCCACCCGGTTATGGATCAGGAACACTTGCCCGCCGCGTCCCAACTCGAGCTCAATAGCCGACTTGATCACATTTTCTGAAAACTGCACCACCTGCGTCTGAATCGCGAGCCGGTCGCGCGGCGGCGTCTCAATCAACGACATGTCGCGCAAACCGCTGAGCGACATGTTCAGCGTGCGCGGTATCGGGGTCGCTGAGAGCGTTAACACATCCACTCGTTTTTTAAGTTGTTTCAATCGCTCTTTGTGGGCCACTCCGAAACGTTGTTCCTCATCGACGACTACGATTCCCAATTCCTTAAACTTCACGTCCTTCGACAACAGCCGGTGCGTTCCAATTACTACATCCACATCGCCGGCCTCAACGCGCTTGGAGATTTCCTTCTGCTCCTTAGGCGATCGAAAACGCGAGAGCAATTCGATCTTCACGGGGAAAGGTGCAAAGCGTTTGCGAAACGTGTCGTAGTGTTGATAGGCAAGGACCGTGGTGGGGGTCAACACAGCCGCCTGCTTTCCTTCCATCACGGCTTTAAACGCAGCGCGCATCGCAACTTCAGTCTTCCCATAACCAACGTCCCCGCATAACAAACGGTCCATCGGCGTGGGTTCTTCCATGTCGTGTTTGACGTCTTCAATTGCCGTCTCC
>JANLZV010000022.1:0-4835 GCA_031366425.1 Pyrinomonadaceae bacterium
ATTTTTCTGTCTATTTTGGAAGTGGCTTTCTACGAAATTTCCGCTGAATCATCCTATTCAGCCGCCTACGCGATTAACACAGCAAAGTTGCTATTGCTCTTCCTGTTTGGGCTCACAGTCTTCTACACAGGCGAAGCAATGCACCGCGACCGTGAACTGAGAATCCAACCAGTGCTCTGGAGCACGCCTGTGTCCAACCCCGTCTTGCTGCTCTCGAAGTTCCTGACTACGATCTCCCTAGCCCTGATTCTGATGTTCATGGTTGGGCTGATGGCGGTTGCAATCCAAATTATTCGCGGTCACACGCCGGTTGATATCTCCGCCTACTTGATCGTCTACTCGGTGATTCTGTTTCCCATGGTAGTTTTCACAACGTCTGTTTCAATGACCCTTAACGTTTTGTTAAGAGACAAGTATGTCACTTACGCCGTCTATATCGGCGTGGGTGTTGCACTCATTTATCTTTACAATCTCGGTTTTATCCACTGGTTTTACAATCCCTCGCTTTATCGGCTGTGGACCTACCGCGGCTTGATCGAAAGTGGAAGCGAGCAAGAGCGAATTCTGGTGCACCGAATTTATTGTCTTGCTCTTGCCGGACTGTGCCTGGGGCTTGCCCATCTCGGTTTCCAACGCAAGTCAGCGAAAGGGTTCGGAACCAATGGGCGACTCGGCAGTAAAGGTTGGGCGCTTGCGCTAACGGTTGTTTCCCTTGTGGTAGCGGTAGTGACCGGCTCGATGGTTAAATAAGCGCGAGCAGTGGTCAGTGTGCTGCGGTCAGTCGGTGCAGTGTGCTGTGATAATTTATTTGCAAGTAAACTGTTGTTCGTGGAATTACTTGCCGACTGCCGACCGATCTGTCATTACATGCCACTTGCTACTGTAATCATCAATCCTGAATCTGGCGGTGGCGCCACGCGCGACGCGTGGCCGGGGATCGCCAGCGATCTCGCAACTCACTTCGGCGCCTTCAATCCACTGTTCACGCGCGGTGTAGGTGAGGGAATTGAACTTGCCTCGGAAGCTGCGCGCAAGGGCGCAAGGTTGATCATTGCCTGTGGAGGCGACGGAACGATCTCGGAAGTGGCAAATGGGATCCTGGCTTCAGGCACGAGTGCTGAACTGGGAATACTTCCCAGTGGAACAGGCGGCGACTTTCGGAAGACGTTGGAAATTCCGGCGCGAGCTAGCGATGCGGCCAGGATTCTTCGCGAAGGTTGCACCCGCGAGATCGATGTCGGAAGAGTCACCTTCACGAAGGCCAACGGCGAAACTGAATCTCGCCATTTTCTCGGGGTCGCATCATTTGGCATGAGCGCCGACGTAATCGAGCGAGTTAAGCAGGGCGGTCCAGACTGGCTGCCGGCAAAGGCGCCCAGCTGGCTGAGCGGGCGGCTCTCGTTCGGCATGGCGATGGCTCGCACGGCTTTAAAAACCGACGCGACGCGCGTGGTGGTCCAACTCAACGATGATCCCGCACTACGAATGACGGTCGCCAATATTTGCATCGCAAACGCGCGATACTTCGGCGGCGGAATGAAGATCGCCCCAAACGCGAAACTTACCGATGGGAAATTTGACGTCGTCAGCATTGGGGACCTGGGCGCAGCCAGGATTCTGGCTAATGCTCCGCGAATCTATCTCGGCGCGCACCTCAGCATGGCCCAAGTGGGCCACTCTCTCGCGGCGAAAGTTCATGCTCGTCCCGCAAATCCGGAAGAGGTGATCCAGATCGAAGTAGATGGTGAACTCCCTGGAGCGCTCCCCGCAACGTTTCAGATCGTGCCGAAAGCTCTGCGCGTTCGTTGTCCCCGCTAGTCTTGAGCTCGAGTCAGCTTTTGGCGGACTGCAGCGCGCAAATCAAGTTTGCAGAATCGTGTTGAAGACCAAGCCCTGCTGAAGTCGCGCGAGGTAGCAATGCGATCAGATCAACTGCGGACGTTAGGTGCGCGATAAAACTTCTTGCCAGTAAATTAGGAAACGGGTTATAAATATTCGCACCGGGCACCCGATTATAAGAATTTATTGGCGCGGCGCTCTTCATGCATAAACGAATATCGGTTCAAGGCAGAGAGTGTTCCCTGCATTGTGGGGAGTTGTATCGTCAGCACTCAACTGTGGCGTTGAAGTGTATTTGCTGAATTCAACCTTCGGAGGATTCGACTTTAGTGGATAGTCCGACTGATCAAGATCTCGCTGGAAGCGTCGCGAACGCAGGCTCAACGCAAGTCGAGACTCCGGCGGGGACACCGCCCGGGGTGAAACCCGTGCCGCCAAAAGCAGCCGTGGCCGCGCCTGCTGCGCGCGCTGTCGCCAAGCCAGTCGGCTCTCTCGTTGAAAGCACTCCCGATCCTCCAGTTAATAAAATGCGACGGCGGATCGTCTGGGGCAGCGTCGTTGGGTTCCTGACTACCTGCTTCTTGATGTTTCTTAGGTTCTTCCTGCCGCGTTCCATTCTTGAGCCGTCCAGCACATTTCGAATTGGTTCACCCAGCGACTACGCGCTCGGCGTCGATACCAAGTGGCAACAGCAATACCGCATCTGGGTAACCAAGACTTCGGACCGGCTGTTTGTCATCTATGCGCGTTGCACGCACCTGGGTTGCACGCCTGACTGGAAGGCCAGCGAAAACAAATTTAAGTGTCCGTGTCATGGTAGTGGTTACGATAGCGAGGGCGTCAATTTTGAAGGTCCCGCGCCGCGACCGATGGATCGTGCTCACGTGGAACTCGACGCGGAGGGCCAGATCCGGGTTGATCTGGCGAAGCTCTATGCCTGGCCCAAGGGAGAGGCTGGTAAGTTTGACGAGCCCGGCGCCTTCATTCCCTTGTGAGTTGTTTGTCTCAGCCCGCGCAATAGCGAGGGCTATTTTTTCTCCCAGATGGCGCCCCGCTGAGGTAGGGCTGCTGCCGTAATCGCGAAAGTTTATGGATCCAGAACGGCCTGATCAAATAGAGACCAAGCAGTTAACCGGCGACGAGAAATCCAGCGCCGGACTGATCGCGAAAGTTCGCGAGAGCGGGACCGCGCTCAAGGAACGCGCGGTCGAAGAGGCTAAGACCTACAAGGATCCACAGGACACGCAGCTTTGGAAATCGATCTTTCGTGTTTCTCACGATCGTTCCGATCCGCGCAACCGGTCGCTGGCAATCCTGTCAAACGTTTTCCTTCATCTTCATCCGGCAAAGATCAATCGCGACGCAGTGCGCTACGCCTTCACCTGGGGAATGGGCGGGATCACGTTCTACCTGTTTATCGTGCTGACGTTTACCGGCGTGTTGCTGATGTTTTATTACCATCCGACCAAGGCCGATGCCTTTCGCGACATTCTCTATCTCGAACACGACGTTCCGTTCGGAAAGTTGCTGCGAAACATGCATCGTTGGGCGGCCCACCTGATGGTGATTACAACCTGGCTCCACATGTTCAGAGTGGTGTTAACCGGATCCTACAAGCGACCGCGCGAGTTTAACTGGTGTGTGGGCGTCGTCCTGCTGGTGTTGACACTTTTGCTTTCGTTCACTGGCTACTTGCTGCCTGACGACCAGCTGGGATTTTGGGCAGTCACCGTCGGCACAAACATGGCGCGGGCAACGCCGATGTTTGGTTCGGAAGGACCGTTTGGCGTGCAGCTTGGGATGACGCCTTTTAACGACGTTCGTTTCGGCCTGCTCGGCGGATCAATCGTAGATTCAAACGCACTGCTGCGGTCATACATTTGGCACTGCATCGGGATTCCCCTGGTGGCCTCGATATTTATGGCGGTGCACTTCTGGCGAATCCGTAAAGACGGTGGCATCTCCGGCCCGGCGCCGATGGTGCTCGCATCGGAAATTAAACCGGTGAAGAAGAAGTAGTTCTGTGAGAACCACCTGCGTTAGCGGGTGGATCATGGACCTTGAAGCATCACCCGCCCGCTAATGCAGGCGGTTCTGACTTAACGATATGCCTAAATTCAAACTGAGTAGAGGAAAGTTGATAACGCTGGGCGTATTCGTCGTCCTCGTCGTGCTTGCCATACTCAAGGTCCGCGACTGGCATCAGCTTTGGAAGATTTCTTCGGCGCCGGACAACGTGCCTATCGTGGCCATGCTCTTCCTCGTGCCGTTTTTTACCTGGCTCGGGATTAAGCAGGCGAAGGCCAACGACCGTTTAGTTGAGGAACTTGAAAAAGATCCGAAGCTCGCCAAGACCCATCACCGGAAGGCAGAACCCTGGCGGCCCGGTTGGGCCCGCGATATCCACGTCTGGCCTTACCTCGTGCGCATTGAGTTTCTTGCGGCGGTGATCGTCACCGTCATTTTATTTGTCTGGTCCATCACCTTAAACGCGCCGCTCGAAGAGCCGGCGAACCCAAATCTGACGATGAACCCGTCGAAGGCGCCGTGGTATTTCCTCGGATTGCAGGAAATGCTGGTCTACTTCGATCCCTGGATTGCCGGCGTCGTCATGCCCAGCTTGATCATGGTCGGCCTAATGGTGTTTCCATACGTCGACTCGAATCCGCTCGGTAATGGCTACTACTCGATCAAGCAGCGACGCGTGTCGCTTTGGATGTTTTGCGCAGGTTTTCTGCAGTGGATATTGCTGATCGTGATCGGCACCTTCATCCGCGGTCCCGGTTGGATTTGGTTTTGGCCCGGACAGACGTGGGACCATAACGCGGTGGTCTACGATCGTAATCGCGATCTGCACGATATCGTCGCCGACATGACCGGCTTTAGCATGCTGTCGACTTCCTGGGTGCTGAAGATGATCTTCGGCGCAATTGTGGTCGGATTGTTTTTCATCGCCGGCGCGCTTTTCTTCCACTGGATTCTGACCCGCGGGGGTC
>JANLZV010000320.1:0-3665 GCA_031366425.1 Pyrinomonadaceae bacterium
GCGAAATGTATTCGAGTGAACCCATCGGCGCGGGTGCAGCCAGCCACGAAGGAATACCGCGCTGCGCTTCGCTGAATGAAAGCGTCGCTTGCGTGTGGGTCTTGCCTTCGGCAACTTTCTGATCGAGCACGAAGTATTTCAGGCTTGTGACGCCGAGCTTATCGAGGGCCTGCTCTTGTTCAATTCGTTTTGAGCCCTTCAGACCATCCGATTTGGCTTTCGCGATCACGCGTTCGAGATTCGCGGCCACCACTAGACCCGCGCCGCCTTCGTAGACCTGGGCGATGCGATTGCGGAATCCACTCGAAGCGAAAGCGTTTCCTCCGTTGCGCGCGATCGCGAGGTCGCGGAGCTGTTGCAAACGCGGGCTCGCCGCAAACAGGTCGCCCTGAATCCAGACAAAAAGCTCATCAGCTTTGCGACCCGTCTGCGCTATCCCAGTTTCGGTCGCCGGGATTGACATCGGATCCTCCACAAAGCGAATCTGCGGACGTCCCTGCGCGTTTCCTGCATACTTGGCTATCTGTTGTTCTAGAAACTGGCGAAACCCTTCGGAGTTCTTCAACTCAGCCAACACGAGCGGCGACGCCGGCTCGCCCTTGTCGTCCATCGAGACGGAGACCGCGATCTCATCGCCGAGGTAATCACCAAACTCACGGACTGTTGCCATTACCTGGTCCATGTTTGGACCCTGCTTGCCGGCGTGCTCTTTCTCCCACCATTCGCGCAGCGCGGGATTCTGACTCAAACGTTCCTGCATAATGCGGTGCGACTCAGCAATCGTCGCCGTCAAATTCGGCAGCGCTGCATAGACCACCGTGTCTTCCGGCATCAAATCCAGCAGGTGCGTAGAGTGGCGGGCCTCAGGCAGTCCTACTTTGTTCAGTTCCTTGCTCAGTGAAGCCAGGCCGGCCAGGGTCTGCGTGTAACGCGCTGCCTGGCGGCTCCACGCCACTTCGTCTTTCACCGGAATCTTCTCAATAGTCTTGCTGGTGGTTGCCTGCTCACCCGCACGCAGCACTTGTTCGTTACCCTTGTTGTCCAGCCTTACTTCGCCTTCAATGACGGAAACACGCGAACCTTTAGTTCCGGTGTTAACTGAAAACACGGTGCCGGTAACTGAGACGAGCGAATCACCGGTGTCGACAAACAGATGGCCCTTGCCCTGCTTGGCCGCTTCCACCAGCAACGCGCCGCGGTTCAAATGAATCGTGGTGCCCTGCGCGTTTTTGGTGATTGAAAACTCAGAACGGTCTTTCATCTCAATCGTCGAACCATCGCCCAGGCGAATCACCGCGTGCGCGTCTTTCGCGGTGCGGATACGTTCGCCCTTCAGGAGTTTTTCGCCGCCGGCGACCGGCGTGCTCTTCGTGTCGGCAATCTGGTAGACCCCGCCTTCAGCCGCCTGAACAGTCGCTTCAAACTCACCACCAAACGGCGAAATCCGTTGCAGGAACGGCAGCACCAACAAGCCGACGCCGATTACTAGCGCAGCCGCCACGCCCCAACGCAAAACTACCGGCTGGAGACTGTATCTCCGCGCCACTGCAGCTTTCCTCGCGGGCGCCTGCCGACGCGAACGCGCATCATTCATCGCCTTCCGGCAAGGAATGCACTCATGCGTGTGATCGATCAGCAGAAGTGAACGCGCTTCCGATAAACTTCCGGTTAACTGCGCGGGAATCAACGACTGGAAGTCGGCGCAGTTTTCAATTCGCTCCGCTGCACCTCTCGGCGCAACTTCAGCAGTTTCAGCCGCAAGGCGCGCCCAAACACGCACTGCAGCACGGTCGACGACGGCCGACTCTACTTGTTCACTGCGGATGCCGGCGGTTGTTTCGTCGAGGATGGAATTAAAATCGTTGTCGCTTTTCATCATGTTTCTCCAAATGCGGCAGACGCCCAACCTGTCTGCGAAAGTCGTGTCTACTGACCCGCTCTTAAATATTGTCCAATCTCTTTTCGTAGCTTCGTGCGCGCCCGATGCAGGACCACGCCAACCACCATCTGCGAAGTGTCAAGCAACTTCGCGATCTCCTGATTGTCGTAGCCTTCGTAGTAACGCAACACAAACATTTCGCCCGCCGTCTTACCCAAACGCGACACGGCCTCGCGAATCAACTTTTGCAATTCACGATCAGCGTGTTCGGCTTCGGGATTTAGAAATTTGCTTTCGAGGGCGTTGGTGTCGAGGTCGCCCAAGCGGGTTGATTTCGACCGGCCCCGGCTTCGCAGGAGATCAAGGGCAGCATTTATGGCCGCCCGAGAAAGATAAGCTTCCGGATTTCCAGACAGGTCGTAAGAGTCGCCGCTTTTCACCAGCCGTAAAAAAACCGTCTGGAGTACGTCTTCAGCATCTGCCGGACTCCCGGTGATGCGATGCGCGGCTCGAAAGACTCTGTCGTGATGCGTCCGGAAAAGCGTTTCCAGCTCGCCGGGAGGCTCTGTGACTAATCTCAATGTTTTAGCAACTGCCTGCAAAGTGCCCTCCTAAGAATCGTTTCCAACCTGTAAACGATGCTTAGAGGCCTTTATTAACAAGTGCGATGCAGAATTAATCTCCTGAAAGGTTTTCAAGATTAGGGACTCCTGGCAAGAGCGATAATCTCCAAGATCAATCGAATACTAACTCCTGGCCTGATAGCGCGCAAAAATGTCAGAACCACCTGCGTAAGCGGGTGGATACTACTTTCATCGCCCATCGGTTCCCAGCACTAGTCGAACTTGGGTAACTCATCGCCCTGGCGGTTCAAAACATAGTCAACCGCCAACACAATGCCGCGTTCATTCCAAATGTATCTATTGCTACCCTTGTCCGACCATGGGCTTCTCGGCGAGTTCCAACACCCATCTCTGCGGAGCCTCCGCGTGGCGTAGGCTTTGAAGGCATTAAGTGCGTGTTTGGGTAATATTATGCCGATTGAGACGACTGCGTGAACGTGATTCGTTCGCACATTGAGAGCCCGCAAATCCCACTTTCGCCACCTGCACACCTCGCGAATGGCGGCGTCAACCGATTCTCGTTGCCGGCAGTCTAAAACGACAATCTTACCTGAGAGTTGTCTTAAGTTGCGTTCAAGGCGTGCTCGATTTGGCGGTAGATAGCTGGATAGGTATTGGTTGTGGAAGCGGTCAACCGAGCCCCGTTCATCGCCATGAAGCCACGTGCCGTATGTGCGAAACGTGATTAGGTATGCAAGAGGTGTATCGGTATTGTTCCACATAACGATACTGATCCACCGCCGACGCAGGTGGTTCTGACAGATGGACCACCCGCTTACGCAGGTGGTTCTGACATGCGACCCGCTTGAGTCACTTCGCGATAGTGAGCAATCGTTCGCGGGCTTCAGCCGCTTGTGGACTTCGCGGGTAGCGGTGAACAATTTCCTGCCAGGCTTCGCCGTCGTAATGGAAACGCTGAGCCTGCGCGTCATAGGTGAAACCAATTCCCTGCCGGTTGTAGCGATCCAGTCCATTAAAGTTCAGGTAGTAACTAAAAACCGGCGCGCCTCCCGCAGCCATCTCAGATTCATTAAGCCGCCGCGCAGCATCGCGCGAAAGATGGCCCGCCGCATCTTCTGCCGCCGCGGCAAAAATCATCAGGACTTCCGGTCGAAGTGGCGAAAGTCGGAAGCTGTCGAGAAAGATTCGCGCCCGGCCAATGC
>JANLZV010000343.1:0-3262 GCA_031366425.1 Pyrinomonadaceae bacterium
ACCTCTCAACCCGAGAGACAACTGCGAAGGCAGGCTTGGGACTTTCGACTTCAGGTGACAAGGCAAAACCGCGAGTGGTAACGAGCGGATGCTAAAGTTCAACTAACAGCTCATCATGCAACTTCCCGGGCCTTCCCAACCTGCATCCACATCCACTCGCTACCCCTCGCGGTTCTGCAATAGCTTTCAGATCTTGATGAAGATCTTGCGCGCGTAGAGAATCCACATCAGGCCCAGCCAAAGCAGAATGAACGCGAGCGCGTAAGCTAGCGAGGCATTTACCGGCGTGGCCCACGAGAGAAAGAGTTTCTGAAAGATCCAACCCTGTAGTGAAATCTGCCCCGCGCCCCACGGCAATTTAATCAGTCCCATCACCCTCGCCATCATGCCGGTGCCGACAAAAAGCACAATTGCGTTCACTCCAAAGACGACAAAAGGCTTGGCCCAGCGTTGATACTTCTTGATGTCGATCAGCCAATAGCAGAACGCAAGGAACTGAAGCGCGAGCCCGCCGGTAAAGAAAACGTAGGAGCTGGTCCATAGAGATTTGTTGATCGGAAAGAACGGATTCCACGACCAACCAATCGCCACGCAAACCGCGCCCGCCACAAACATCCCGGCGACCTTTTCGAATTGAGTCCGCTCCGTGCGTAGCCATTGGCCCGTGAGCACGCCAAACAGCGTGGTCGCGATCGCCGGAATAGTGCTGAGCAGTCCTTCGGGATCGTAAACCTTCCCCTGTTTCCAAATGTGCGGACCGATGACTAGCCGGTCGATAAACGACGCCAGACTTCCCTCTTTGCTTAAGTCACCCGGCAGAAAACCGGGTGCGTGCAGACGCGTCATCAGTAGACAGTAAACAATCAATAACCCGACCGCGATTACTACTTGGGTCCGGACTTTCGTCTTTAAAAAAATAAACGACGCGAAGAGATAACAAACGGCGATGCGTTGCAGCACACCCGGAATTCGAATCGTGGGAAGCACGGTAGTGGGCCGCCAAAACAAAAATGGAAAGCCGGCGAGAAACATTCCGAGCGCGAAGATGATCAGCGTGCGCCGGGCGATCTTCCAATAGAGATCGCGCTGGCTGCCACCGCTTTCAAGGCGACGGCCAAACGCCAGCGGGATCGCCATGCCGACGATGAACAGGAAAAACGGAAAGATTAGATCGGTCGGGGTCCATCCGTGCCACTCGGCGTGCTCGAGCGGCCAATAGATGTGGGCCCACGTACCGGGATTGTTGACGAGCACCATCCCGGCGATGGTGATGCCGCGGAAGACGTCTAGTGAAACAAGGCGGTCACTGGTTGCAATGTTCGTTGTTGGGGAAGCGGGCATTCTTGTAGTGGTCGTCTGACTATTTCAGTTCGTTCTGCGTAATCTGTGTAGTCTGCGGATTAAGCCGGATCGGGATATCCGCAGATTGCGCCGATTACACAGATAAGACGGACTCGGGGAAACTCATTTCGGGGTCGGCGTTGGAGAGGGCGTCGGTCGTGGTCCAAGCCCAAACTCTTCCGGGTTTGGCAACACCGAACTCGTGTTGTAAACCCTCACCGCTTCTTCCAGCGCTTTGCTCTTATCAAGCCACGCGATGATTGCGCGGTCGTAACGGGCCGTGACGCTGTCCAGCCAGTAAGGACGGTTCTCCGCCAGCCACTGCCGGCGATAGCCTTCCCTTAGGATCGTCAACTCTTCGGCCATCTCGCGCAAATTGTTGTAGATGTTTCCCCAGTAATTTCGTAGCCGGCCCACCTTGACTCGATCGCCCAAATTGAGATAGGCGTCCCAGTATTCCCGGCTAAACTTTTCCACTACTTGCAGGCGTCGTCCGAGATGATCGAGACGCTGCGCGGCGAGGCGGATCGCTGGAACCATCGAACGATTGCGTCGCGCGTGCGATTCGTTTCTGAGCAACGACTCATCAACGTTCTCCACCGAGAGTCGCATCAGCCGAACCTTCTCGCGCAGTTCTCGCGCCTGCAATTGAAAACTGGCCGTGAACGGATCGCGCCAGAAATGTTCATCGCTTTGATTTATTCCCAGCTGGCCATTGGCACTCCCCAACGCGCGAATCGACTGAACGAACTGGTGCCCTTCGTTGCGAAAGAAACCCCAATCGAAGTCGTCATCAAACTGACTGGAAAACGCCGCGGTGTCGGTCGCCCTTTCCTGCCACGAGGCGGCCGCGCCGAGCACAATGCCATGCCAGTCCATTTCAAAAAGTGACTCGCCATCGTCGTCCCAGGTTGTATTCATCATTCCCAGGGCGTTCGCCGTCTGGCCATCGCGAACGAAGTTCACAATGTTCTTCGTGGCGGAGTCGACATTGGGAAATATCTGGTTCCAATTTCCCACGCCCGGACAAACAAATTGATCGAGCCCGGCATCTGCAAACGGCTTGATGCGCGAATCAAAACTGTCGCGCGGCCCGTAAGCCCAGTTCATCACGATCATGTCTTTGGGAACGCTGCCGATCAGTTCGGGATGCGTTAAGGCAATATCGCCCCAGAACATCAGCCGGCGATCGTAAGGCTGCAACACTTTTCGCACGCGATCGAGATGCTCAAAGTAAACGGCGCCGACGCCGCGCGCTCTGGCGATTTCCCGACTCTGACCTTCGCCGAGTTCAAATGTTTCATCAGCCCCGATGTGAAAAAACTTTCCGGGAAACAATTCGTTCAGCTCGCGATACCAATCAGCGATTAGCTTGTAGCTGCCCTCCTGCTGCGGCGAGAGCACATCGCCGTAAGGCACTTCCGCCAGTTCGTTATACTTTTCCAGGCGAAGAGCTTTGTGAAGGTGGCCAAAGGTCTGCTGCTCGGGCACGAGCTCAATGTGATACTTCCGCGCGTAAATCACGAGCTCGCGAATCTCCGCCGGCGTCAACGAACCACCCGTTGGCCCAATCAGGGGATGGGTGTCGCTGGCAAATGTGTGCTCCATATAGAAGGAGTGCATATTGAGCTTAAACGCGGCAAAGGTACGCAACTGGCGCTTGATGTAATCGACCGTGGGGACGGGCCCGCGGCTGATGTCGTCGGAGACCGCGCGCCAACGCATCGCCGGCCAATCTGTGATCTTCACTCCCGGCACGTACGCCTCGGCACCTTCGCCGCGGACGAGTTGTTTCAGCGTCTGCATTCCGTAAAACGTGCCCGCTTCAGTTTGTCCGGCAACAATGATTTGGTTTGCGTCGACTGTGACAACGTAACCTTCGTCGTTTAGCTTCGCCGGCAAGGTGACGCCGGCATTTCGC
>JANLZV010000362.1:0-3418 GCA_031366425.1 Pyrinomonadaceae bacterium
CTGTGGCATCGGCGTAATCTGCAGATGCGTCTGCCGATGCATTCTGATGATCCGCCGCCACCGCTGCCGCCAAATCGAACAACACGCAACGGACCTTCACCTCGCCCTCAAGCTGATAAAGCGGAATCTCTTCTTCAGTGCAGCGTGGCATCCGGTGCGGACAACGCGGCGCGAAGTGGCAACCGGGCGGCAAGTTGGTCGGGCTTGGCACCGTGCCATCGATCGTCTCAAGTCGCTGCTTTTTAGTCACGTGCTCGACGGTGAGCTTCGGAACTGAACGCAGTAAACCCTCGGTGTACGGATGCCTCGGCCGCGCAAACAGCTCGTCAACCGGCGACTCTTCAACAATTCTCCCGGTATACATCACCGCCACGCGATCAGCTACTTCAGCAACCACACCTAAATCGTGAGTAATCAAGAGCACGGCCAGCTCGCGATTCTTGCGCAGCTCGTTGAGCAGTTCCAATATCTGCGCCTGAATCGTAACGTCGAGCGCAGTGGTTGGCTCATCGGCAATCAGCAACTTCGGATCACACGCGAGGGCCATCGCAATCATCACGCGCTGGCGCATCCCGCCGGAAAGTTGATGTGGATAGTCGTCTATTCGCCGGCCCGGATCGGGAATCGAAACTTCGCGCATCGCCTCTACCGCAGCGGCGCGCGCATCTTTGCGCGAAAGTTTGCGATGCAGTCGCAGAGCTTCGGCAATCTGTTCTCCGACGGTGAACACCGGATTGAGCGAAGTCATCGGATCCTGAAAGATCATCGCGATGTCGTCGCCACGAATTTCCCGCATCTCGCGGTCTGAAAGCGTCCTCAAGTTCTTCCCGTCAAAAGTGATTTCACCACCAACGATTTTTCCCGGCGGCGAGATCAGACGCATGATCGAGAGCGCAGTGATTGATTTTCCGCAACCAGATTCACCGACTAGTCCGAGAAGTTCACCCGGGTCGAGATAGAAACTTACGTCGTCAACTGCACGCACGAGTCCCGCCCGCGTCGGAAAGTGGGTCTGCAGATTTTTTACTTCGAGCAGATGTGACATCAAGTGAACTCAGCGTTGTCGTGGGAAAGCATTCTGCAGTGCCGCGGCCCAATCAATGAACGAGCGAATCTGATCCGGCGGCGTATTGTGCCCTTGCTTAAAAATGAAAATTTGATTCCCGCCACCGTCCGTACTAATCCCTGGATTCGATTCGTAGAAAGCCAACAAAGCATCGCTGAAGGTATTGCGAATTCGCTGTTCATCATTACCGCGAAGAAGATACTGACTCGAAAATGCCGGCCGGTTATTAAAGTCAATGTCCTGGTAACCCAGAGCTGAGATTAACTTGTGCAGGAAGTTCTCAGGACGCAACGAGAAAAAAGGTAGATCCAAACCAAGCGGTTCAAAGTAAACGACCGACTGATAATGTGTGGTGCGATTCTTTCCGGAACCGGTGACGTAAGTGTAATCAAACAGCGCCGCCTTCACCCCGTTGCTGTGGCCGTACATGATGTTAGTAATGCTTTTGCTGTGACCACTGTTAAAGAGGCCAAACTTTTCCATGCCGGCTATCCAATCCATCGGAGCTTCCTGCCCGAATTGCCAACCAAGAAGATTTGCGATCGCCATCAGGTGTTGAGTTCGCTCCCGTGCTTTCCTCCGGTTGTAAACCGTGAGCACGATCATCAGGACGATGACCGCGACTATAAACAGAATCGTCAGCAAAACTGGGGCGATTGACTTCATAATTGACGGCTATCCGCAGATTACGCAGACTTCACAGATTACGTATTTAATGCTGTCCAGACCCTTGCTGACTCTCTTGCCAATCTGTGTAATCTGCGGATAACTCCTTCCAGCCTTACACCGTAGACGTTTCTTTGTACTCGCCCCAGACGGCGCGAAAGCGATTGCTGATTTCGCCGACGGTCGCATAGACCTCAACGCATTCGAGAATTCGCGGCAACAGGTTTTCAGTGCCGCGCGCCGCCTCCTCCAACTTTTCGAGCGCCGCATCTACGGTCGCCGCGTCCCGGTTGCTTCTTACCGCCCGCAGTCGTTCGATCTGTTGCGGCTCGATGGCGGGATCGACTCGCAGCGTCGGCACTGTCGGTCCGTCCTCACTCTGAAAACGATTCACTCCCACTACGATCGCTTCGTCTGCTTCAATCGCTCGCTGGTAACGATAGGCCGCTTCCTGAATTTCGCGCTGTACGTAACCCGTTTCGATCGCCCGCAACATCCCGCCGACCGCGTCGATCTTCTCGAGATACTTCTGTGCCCGACCCTCGATTTCGCTAGTCAGTTGTTCAATCGCGTAAGAACCGGCGAGCGGATCAGCGATGTCAGCCACGCCCGATTCATGAGCTATCACTTGTTGGGTTCGCAGGGCAACGCGCGCAGCGCCTTCGGTTGGCAACGCGAGCGCTTCGTCCATCGCATTCGTGTGCAGAGACTGGGTCCCACCGAGCACGGCCGCCAGCGCCTGCAGCGTAGTACGCACAATGTTCACTTCCGGTTGTTGAGCCGTTAGCGAAGACCCAGCTGTTTGCGTGTGAAAGCGCAGCATCAGTGAGCGTGGATCGCGCGCCTTGAAACGTTCGCGCATGATCCGCGCCCAGAGCCGCCGCGCGGCGCGAAACTTGGCGATCTCCTCGAGCAAGTTATTGTGAGAATTAAAAAAGAATGAGATGCGCGGCGCGAAATCATCGACCTCGAGTCCGGCGTTGAGCGCAGCTTCCACATAGGTAATCCCGTCGGCCAGGGTAAACGCCACTTCCTGCACGGCGGTCGAGCCGGCTTCCCGAATGTGATACCCGCTGATCGAAATCGTGTTCCAGTTTGGCACTTCGCGCGCGCAGAAAGCGAAGGTGTCGGTGACCAGACGGAGCGAAGGCGCGGGGGGATAGATGTAGGTGCCGCGCGCGATGTACTCCTTCAGAATATCGTTTTGCAGCGTGCCCTTTAATTTATTGAACGCGATGTTTTGGCGACGGGCCACGGCCAGGTAAAGACACAGCAAGGTGGAGGCAGTGGCGTTGATAGTCATCGAAGTGGACACGCTGTCGAGCGGAATCCCTTCGAAGAGTCTTTCCATATCAGCGAGCGAATCGATCGCCACGCCAACCTTGCCGACCTCGCCGCTGGCGAGCGGATCGTCGGAATCCATCCCAATCTGCGTCGGAAGATCAAAGGCGACCGACAGGCCGGTGGTCCCCTGCGCGAGCAGATATTTGTAGCGCGCGTTTGACTCTTCCGCGGTGGCATAACCCGCATACTGCCGCATGGTCCATAGGCGCCCGCGATACATGTTGGAATAAATTCCGCGCGTGTACGGAAAGTCTCCCGGCGAATTCAGGTCTTTGTCGTAGTCAAACGGATCAGTATTAGAGGGATTAAAATCGGCGGGCAGATCGATTCCGGAAGATGTCT
>JANLZV010000439.1:0-2318 GCA_031366425.1 Pyrinomonadaceae bacterium
GTTAAGAATAACCTTGGCAATGTTCTTCGCGAGTTATCTCGATTTAAAGAAGCTCACGACTATTTTAATCAAGCTCGGCGGCTCACCGTTAGTGTTAGGAACAAAGTGGTGACGGCGCAGGTTGACGAGAGTCGCGCGCAACTCTTCATCGCTGAAAAGCGATACGCCGAGGCTGAATCTGCGGCGAAGAACGCGGTCAGGAGTTTTGAGAAGAGTGGCCGTCAATGTTTCCTGGCTGACGCCTTGATCACGCAGGCCATCGCTTTGGCGCGTCTCGATCAACCTGACCGGGCGCAGTTTACTTTCCAGCGCGCGATCGAAGTCGCACATCAGGTGGGAGCGTTCAACCGCGCCGGCCTGGCCGCGCTAACGATGATTGAGGAGTTGGACCAGCTGCCACCCGAAATCCTGTCCAGCGCTTATACGCAAGCGGGCGAATGGCTTTCAACCAGCGACAGCCGCGAAATCTGGCTGCGATACAAAGCGGCGGGGAAAAAACTGTCCCTTGATCTAAAGCACGAAACCAAAAGCATTGATAACGCCGACATTCTTTTCAACAAGCAGTGTCACTTGCCGGTCGAGGTTCTCAAGTTTGAGCGTGGGTTGATTAGGAAAACGCTGGCCAAAGTAAATGGCAGCGTGACTCATGCGGCCAAACTGCTGGGGGTGAGTTACCAGCGACTGGCTTACATCCTCGAATCGCGTCACAAAGACTTACTGAACGAACGCACCCCGGTGCGCCGGCGCTCGCGCCGATCGGGCAGCTCAGACCGCGCTTCCTGACCGCGTTTCCAAATACTGCTTCACTTCGCCATCAACGCCTCGATCTCGTCCGCGTGCTTCGGCACCTTGGTCGTCAGCACGCGTGGCCCATTCTGCGTGCACAGCACATCGTCTTCAATCCGCACGCCAATGCCGAGATACTGTTCGGGAATGTCCTTCGTCTCAGGAGCGATATATATTCCTGGTTCTACAGTCATCACTACGCCCGGCTCGAGTGCGCGCGAACGCTTGTCGTAGTAATAGATCCCGACATCGTGCACATCGATCCCCAGCAGGTGGCCCAGACCATGCATGTAAAACTGCTTATACTTTTCTTCTTTAATCAGCGTCGCGGGTTCACCCTTCAGCAAGCCCAGGCGAACCATCCCTTCAGTTAACACTTCAACCGAATGGGCTTTCAGTTCGTCGTGGGTGACTCCGGGACGGACCATCTCGACGCAGGACATCTGCGCGGCGAGAACCAGATCATAAATTTCGCGCTGGGCTTTGGTGTAACGGCCGTTGATCGGAAATGTGCGGGTAATGTCGGAGGCGTAACCTTTGTATTCGGCGCCCGCATCCACGAGTAAAAGTTCGCCGTCGCGCAGATCGCCGTCGTTGTTTATGTAATGAAGCACGGTGGCGTTGGCACCCGCGCCGACGATTGAAGTGTAAGCCGGTCCGGCTGCGCCATGCCGGCGGAAGACTTGCTCAATCAAAGCCTCGACTTCGTATTCTTTCCTCCCCGCGCGCACCGCCTTCAGAGCTTCCACGTGCGCTTCGGCGGCGATCTCGGCGGCGCGTTGCACCAACTCGATCTCACCCGCGCTCTTCAAGACGCGCATTTCGTGGACGATGGTGGCCGGATCGATTATTGTGCGTGGCGCATGAATCGGTCTGCGATTGATTGCCCGCATTTCAGAAATCTGGCGAATGATTTTGTGGTCCAGATCAGCTTGAACGCCCAGCCGGTAGTACAACTTTTCTGCGCCATCAAGAATGTCCTGCAGCCGGTCATCAAATTCTGCGATCGGGTAAGACTGATTAGCGCCAAACTCACTCTTCGCGCCTTCGACTCCGGCGCGGCGGCCCACCCAAATCTCCTGTTCCGGATCACGCGGCCGCACAAACAGCGTGTACTTTTCCGGGCGCCCGGGAGCAATCACGGCAATCGCCTCAGGCTCTTCGAAACCTGTCAGATAGTAGAAATCCGAATCCTGTCGGAACCGATATTGAGTGTCGTTTGAGCGTACGGCTTCGCGCGCCCCGGGAATGATGGCGACGGAGTTCTGGTCCATCTGGCGCATGAATTCTGCGAGTTGGGGTGTGATCATTTGAAGTTGCTCCTGAAGAAATTTGCCGGCAGTTTGGAGCGGCCATTGTAACTGAGTGCCCGGGAGGTCGGGAAATCGCCAACGGAAATTCATCGACAGGATTAACTGAAATTACAAGATAGGACAAACAAAGACAGCTGGTGAGTCAGGTCATCCGGTCAACAATTTTCTTCTCATAAGCGTCCGGGCTTCTAGCTCCACATGACGCTTTGATGGATAATC
>JANLZV010000460.1:0-6333 GCA_031366425.1 Pyrinomonadaceae bacterium
GCGCCATACTTTTGGCGAAGCTCGGAGGTGTTCGCAGCGGAACCCTCCCTAACGGTCGGGCTACTGCCCCGGCCAACGTGGGCGCTTCCACCACGTGGTCCGCTCCCGGTTCTTACATACTTTTTGTTGTGAAACCAAATCAGCCGATGGTATTGCAAGTTGTGATAGATGGTCAGAATCGCAACGATCGCAATCGGTTTTTGCGGCATTGGGGTTAGCAGCACGATCCAGTGCATTGGTATCGCTGCGAGGAGTAGCAGATACTTGGGAACGTCAAGTGGTTCGCCTTTGATCAGGCGTTGTATTTGTCTTCCCAACCAGCCGACAGCCAGCACCAGCGTGCCCGCCAGCAGAATAGTTGCCAGGCCGTTCACGCCAGACTGTAAGGGCCCCGGTACGCGCCTCATTGCTTCGGGATCGCGCGCGATGAAAGCC
This sequence comes from Pyrinomonadaceae bacterium, assembly GCA_031366425.1. Lineage (GTDB taxonomy): Bacteria > Acidobacteriota > Blastocatellia > Pyrinomonadales > Pyrinomonadaceae > PSRF01. The sequence continues at coordinate 436 of JANLZV010000460.1, forward strand.
ACGAACGGATAGTTGAAAGCAAACAGCAACAACAATCGATCCAGCGCGTTGTCAACCGGCGCGAGATCGTTATTCTTCTTTTTGTAAAGCACCATGAAACCGTAATGCTGTTTTACCAGATGGTAGTAAGCCCAAAGCGCGGCCAGAAAAAAGAAGCTTAGACCGGCGCCGGCGTAAACCATCAGCGGGCCGATCAAGAAGAAAAGTAACGAGCCCCAAAGCAGACGACCGCGGTTGCGCCGCTCGGTGCGATCAAAATAGGTACGCGAGAAAGTTCCGAAGACGTGCGGCGCATCAATGAGGATTGCCCAAAGCGCCACCATTGGTAGCAACGGCAGAATGCCCGCGACGTAAAGAATAAGCAGCAAGTAACTCGATGCGACGGAGCCAATCAACCAGATTAGATCGTCGCGCGCGCTGATGATCCAACGCAACGAAACTGCGCTTGAGCGAGATCTATCGATGACGTCTACTGAAGTTGCCATATGTTCGAGCGGACACGGGTTGAAACTGCGTAAGAATTCAATCTGCGGGATGATGGGCTAGGTGTTTTGCACCATCTCTTCGATTTCACAGCGTGGGCAACTCAACGTTTGACGAGCGGCGTCGGTCCAACGCGCGAGGGGCAATCCGTTAGGTAGATTTCCTCGTCCTGACAAACCCTGACTGGCAGTGTTCTCAGTATCCTCGGCGCTGCAGTGTTTACAGAGCCAACCATAACCCAGATCAAAAAAGTGATTGGATTGATTCACGGAGTTGTCCCGAGAAGTTGGTCCGGCGCCGCGGCCTTCAATCAGCGGTGGCGCCCGACGCTCAGTTTATTGTCGCCTCAGCGTTCCGCGCCTCGTGTCTGCTGACGATGCCAGCCGCACTGGCACGGTCATCCGTCGTCCATTGCGGATTATCTCCAGGTTTACCGTTTGTCCCACCTGGTGCTTTTCAAGCAAGCGGTAAAGATCGTCTGAGTTGCCCACCTTTTCGCCGTCGAGACTGACGATAATATCTCCCAGCGCGACTTCACCGTTTTCAGTTTGAGTGATCCCGCGCAGACCAGCCGCCGCTGCCGCGCCGCCATTCGCAACTTGCCAAACCATAACTCCGTCCGAAACCGGCAGTTCAACCTGACTCTTGAGCGCCTCAACGTTGCGCGTATTCATGTCTAGCTTAGGCCTCGTCACCATGCCTTTTTGAATTAACTGGGGCACGATGCGTTTGGCGATGTTCACGGGAACCGCAAAGCCGACGCCGGCCGACGCCCCCGAGGGCGAAAGAATTTGCGAGTTGATACCGATCATGCGGCCGTGTGAATCGAGCAGTGGTCCACCCGAGTTTCCCGGATTGATAGAAGCGTCAGTTTGGATCGCTCCCTCAATCGGGCGATCGTTGCGCGCTCGGATTGGTCGCTGAAGTCCACTGATCACTCCCGTGGTCAATGTGCGATCCAGGCCAAACGGGTTACCGATGGCCAACACTTTCTGGCCCACCGACAGTCTGTCAGAGTCGCCGAGTGGCACCACGGTCAAACCTTCACGCGGTTTCTCCAGTAGCCGGATTACCGCGAGGTCAGTGTCCGGATCGCCGCCGATCAATTTTGCCGGATAATCCTTTTCGCCGCCGAGGCTGACGGAAAGTTTCTGAGCGTTTTCAATGACGTGATAGTTGGTCAGGATATTTCCTTCCTGATCCAGGATCGAACCCGATCCTGAGCCTTCGCGCGCGTCGACAAACCCGAAGAAGTCGCGAGCGTAAGAGGTGGAATGCACGTTTACCACGCCCGGCGAAAGCGTGCGGTAAATTTCGATATTATTTTGTTCATCCGGGGCGGTGGCGGGATCGGTAATGCCGGCGGGCGGGGCTTCGGTAAACGCCGAACCGGCGGGCTGAATGCGGCTGGCAAAACGATCGATGACGGCAACCGCGCCGCCTGCAAACAGCGCTGAAATTAGGGCAACAACTAATATTTGACGAGCTGAAATTCTATACATGGCATTGTTCTCACTCTGGTTATTGGTGATGCAAAACTCTCTTAACTAGCGTGGTGCTAGGATGCAATGCCTCCGACGGTCGTTGCGCGATTGCGCGACCGACAGGAGTGCAGCCCGGAACACGCTGCATAATCTATGACTTTGGTACGTCCATTCGCAAGAGAGGGTTGCAGTTTGTGCGTTTCAGGTCCTGCTCGAAACCCTGGCCGGACTTGTTGGGCACACAAACCTGTCCGGCTCAAACGATCTGCCGAAGATTTGGTTCCCTTAAGTTGTCGGGTCAGGTAATTGGATTAGGAGAAGAATGCGATGAACGAGCTTGGCAAACTTACGAAGTAGCCAAGAACTGTTGCGGGCGACTGCCAGCCCAAGGCTGAGAAGCCGGTGGCAACGTGCACAAACATCAGCATTAGATATAGCCCGAGGACGACTTGCATCCCGCGACGGGCCATGGGCAGAGCAGAGAAGCGATAGAGGACGTATCCCGCGAAGGCGCCGATCAAAAGTTTGACGGCTAGAAACGGGGTTTCGCCCAGATTTAGCAGGCTGGCCATGAGACCGTTTCCTTCGGTTGCCACATTCATGCGCACCCAGAGAATGGTTAACTGCGCATCCAGCCAGTTCATGGCGAACAACAAAAGCGCTTTTGAGAGTGCTCCCACAGCGTGCTCCTTAGAAACGTTGTTAAACTTAGGGCCCTTATTACGCCAGAACCTCCAAAGCCGCGTGGCTTGGAGGTCCTGTCGTTTACGGGATGAACGAGATCGTTCTGTGCCTAAAAGAAAGTCACAATGCCGCGGTCGTTCCCGAAACTTCGAACAGAACCTAAGTCAACTTCGTCGGTGAACCTGTGACAAGTACTATAACGAAAAGGATGATCAACTAACAGGCTGGCGTGGCCGCGTAAATCTGATGACCATTTCAATTGCGGAAGCGATTTTGCAGGGAGCCCACCAACTGCGCAAAGCCGGCGTTTCGGAAGCGCGCCGCGAAGCGGGTTCCTTGCTGGGCCATCTGATCGAGCGGGATCGGACATTTATCATCAGCCATGCAGATGATTCGATCTCAGCTGAAGACCTGAGAAAGTTTGACGAACTGGTTGAGTGGCGCTCGCGCGGCAAGCCACTGCAATATCTCACTGGTAACCAGGAATTTTTTGGTCTTGATTTTGAAGTGACTCCCGACGTGTTGATTCCGCGGCCCGAGACTGAGCTTTTGATCGAGGTCGCGCTGAAGTTAATCGGCGACCCAGAGGCGGAAAACTTCATTTGCGATGTGGGCACAGGTTCTGGCTGCATCGTCGTCACACTGCTGAGTAGACTGCCAGATGCGCGCGCGTTGGCGTTGGATATTTCTCCAGCCGCGATCGAAGTGGCGAAGCGAAACGCGTTGCGGCATGCAGTGAATGAGCGATTGGAGTTTCTGGTCTCGGATTGTTTCGCTGCGCTGACTGGCGAGGATACGAAGTTTGATCTGATTGTTTCGAATCCGCCTTACATTCCGGCGGCTGATATTGAAGGACTGCAGCGAGAGGTGCGCGATTACGAACCGCACCTCGCGCTTGAAGCCGGTGCAGACGGTCTTTCGATTATTCGCCGGCTACTGGCGGATGTAGGGAAGCATTTGAAACCCGGCGGACACTTCGTTTTTGAAATTGGATTTGAGCAGCGCGAGGCGGTGGAGAATTTGATCGCTCCGATAGTCCAAGCAGGCGCATGGTCCCTCGTGGACATTTACCCCGACCTGCAAGGGATCCCACGCACCGTCGCACTGCGAAAAATCTCATAGTACAAACTGCCGTAAAGCCATTGATTACAAAACTGCAAACCAAATTGCGTTATCGGGTCTCCGAACGCTCTCCCTTTAACCTTTCGGCATTTTCCTCTAATCTGTCTCCAACGTGGATAAGTTTAGAATTAGCGGCGGCCGCGCGCTCAAGGGACGCGTCTCGATCAGCGGCGCAAAGAATTCGGCCTTGCCCTGCATGGCGGCGGCGGTCCTCAGTGCGGAGACTGTCATCCTGCACAATCTTCCTTACGTTAAAGACATCATTACGCAACGTCGTTTGCTTGAAGATCTCGGCGCCACTGTCCTCACCCCCGAACTCAGAACGCATAAAATCACGGCCCGACAAATCGAGCTGTTTGAAGCGCCGTACGAATTGGTGAGAACCATGCGCGCCTCCGTGCTCGCGCTTGGACCGTTGCTGGCGCGCTTCGGGAAAGCCAAGGTGTCGCTGCCGGGAGGTTGCGCCATCGGCACCAGGCCCATCGATCTTCATCTCAAGGCTTTTGAAAAACTCGGCGCCGAAGTAAGACTCGAATCGGGAAACGTGATTGCTCGGGCGCCAAAGGGCGGACGTTTAATTGGTGGCGAGATAAATTTTGAAAAGGTTACGGTGACCGGAACTGAGAATCTGATGATGGCTGCGACTCTGGCGCGCGGGCGGACAGTGTTGCTCAATGCCGCTTGCGAGCCTGAGATCAGCGATCTCGCGGAACTTCTGAACAAGATGGGCGCGCGTGTTCGTGGTGCGGGGACGAGCCGGATGGAGATTGAGGGAGTCGAGGCATTGGGAAGCGCGGAGCACACAATAATTCCCGACCGGATCGAGACCGGCACCTTCATCGCCGCCGCCGCGATTACCCGGGGCGAACTCGAGATTAAGGATTGCGAGCCGCAGCACCTGGTCGCTGTGATTGAAAAGTTTCGCGCCGTGGGGGTTGAGATTGACGAATTGAATCCCAGCACGTTGCACGTCTCGGGCCGCCAGAAGCTGACTGCCAAAGATGCGCGCACCGAACCCTACCCGCAGTTTCCGACCGACATGCAGGCCCAGTACATGGCATTGATGACGCAGGCCGAAGGCCATGCCACGATCGAAGAAACCGTCTTTGAAAACCGTTTCATGCACGCGTCTGAACTTCAGCGCATGGGCGCGAGCATTTCGATCGATGGGCACACCGCCACAGTGACTGGTCCAACTCCGCTGACCGGAGCGCCATTAATCGCGTCTGACCTGCGCGCTTCTGCTTCACTGGTGTTGGCGGGACTCGTGGCCGAAGGGGAAACGATCATTGATCGGGTCTACCACATTGATCGCGGATATGAAAAAATTGAGGCGAAACTGCGAGCGGTGGGCGCTGATATCGAACGGCTCCGGGAATCTGTGACGGCGTCGTTGTCTCACGAGATGGCGTCGGAGCAGGGTTAAACGCAATCAGACAGTTTGCGTTTCGACTGCTCCGCCCAATTTTCGTTACGAGGATCAGTAAGATGTCAGAAGGCAACTGTTTATTCTGTCGAATAATCAACCAGGAAATTCCTGCGGACTTTGTTCATCGAGACGATCTCGCGATGGTGATTCGCGACATTAATCCCCAGGCGCCCACCCACTTGCTGGTCATTCCGCTGGAACATCTTGAGTCGCTTGACGAGGCTTCGAAGAAACACGAGACATTGCTGGGCCACCTGCTGCGCGTCGCCGCTCGAGTGGCAAATGATCATGGACTGGGGGAAAGCGGTTATCGCACGGTCATCAATACCGGCGCCGGCGCCGGGCAGTCAGTTTTTCATCTTCATGTGCATGTGCTGGGCGGCCGGCCGATGAACTGGCCTCCGGGATAGCTCCTGTCGTGGGCCGTTGATCCACTGACAGTCGGGCTTCTACTTTCGGAGCGCGGGCGACTCGCCCGCTCTTGAGCCGTCCCTAAGCTCGTCCGCCTGCGCCTACGGGAGATCACAATGCAGGTGTACTACATTTTCTGCAATCCCCCATCATCAAGGGAGGTAGATAATCTTGAAAAGAAAACTCATGTTTCTGGCGGCTATCGTGACCGTCTTCTCACTTCACACACAACAGGCTCGCGCTCAATCAGACGATAGGAAAGTGGAAATTGGTGGCCAGTTTTCG
>JANLZV010000499.1:0-2260 GCA_031366425.1 Pyrinomonadaceae bacterium
GCACGCTCGGCGTAACAAACACGGTGAAAGATACTGCCTTGCGCGCAGCCGGTGCGGATGTCGTCACCGCACGCCTCTCTGATTGGACGGTGGACGCCGTGCAACACGTATTCAAATGATGAACGATGAACGATGAATTAGATGTTCCGACAAAGTTGGGTATGAAAAGGCAGAGCAGCTCGGCTAAAGTTAATGTGTGAAAATCAACTGCCTCAAACGACACTCTGCCCGGACCATTAAAGCACTCTTTGGCTTGCAGCCAAAAGTCTTAGCCGAAGTTTTGTTTCTGACGTTGCCGGAATTGGAGAACCAGCGGACTCACAGGCTCAAGCAACGCCGCGGGCGCAAACGCTGCTTTCATGCAAGAGACGGGCGGCCACGGGAGGTCCAGCCGTTTCAGAAAGTTTTGCTGTGTTTGCTTTATCTGCGGCACAACACCAGTCATGAAGTCGTTGGGCGGCTGTGTGGCAAGAGCGCGGACACCTCGGAGAACGCGTTTGTGGAAGTGCTGCCGGTCTTGAAGCGCTTGTTTCCAAACGAGAAATGGGCAGCCGAAAAAAGATACTCGCGCCGGGATGAGAAGTGGACTCCTACAAAAGTGGAGCGCGTGATCGTGGATAGTTTTGAGAGCTATCTGCCGCGTCCATCACAAAACGAGCGCCAAAAGCGATTGTATTCAGGCAAAAAGAAGCGGCACACCCTCAAGACACAGATTTATACCGACCAGGATGGGGGGATACTTTCAGTTGGCAAGGCCTATCGCGGAGCAAAGGCTGACATCAAGATTTATGAGGAAGAACCCGTCGCCGCCTGGCTCACAGACAAGCCCAGAATGGGCGACAAGGCTTATTGTGCTAGGAAACATCCTGAGATCGAGACGCCGATGAAGAAACCAAAAGGTAAAGAATTGAGCGAAGAACAAAAAGCTGAGAACAAGGAGTTATCAAGCAAGCGGGTGCGGGTTGAACATGGGATCAGAAGAGTGAAGGGATGGAGAATCGTGCGAGACGAATATCGCATGCCGTTGGGGTTGTTCACATCGGTCACCTCAGCCGTCGTGGGACTGATCCAGTTTGCCACAATCATCGGCTAGAAGGCTGACTTGGAATAAGTGTGCCTACTCATCGGTAGGTCAAGCGAAGCCCAACTCTTTTACACTTTGTCGGAACATCTATTTTACCCGATGCCAGAATCGTTCTACGTAAACCGTATTCACTCTCAAAAATCGGCTATATCGCGTTACATTTTGAAAGAACTCTGTGGGAGTTGCGAGGAACAGCTCAGTTTGGGATGCATAGCTGAAAACCGCCTTTTCAATGCGCCTGCGGAACGAAGGGATGGGCATCGAAACAGCGGGCCTCACGCGAAACTCCCCTTTTGATCGCGGATGCCGAAACTGAGCCCGCAGCAACCTATTACATATCGCTCGTTCTCCAGCAAGCAAATGGCGTTTGACGTATGGTGCTCGATGAAAACTCCTCAAAAAGCTGCCGATTAAGGATGGCTCGGAAATACTTTCGAAGTCGGCTTGCCCGGGGCCGCCGAGTACGGCACCCAAATTCGTGAGCCTCAGTCGCACTGCGTAGCGCACAACTGCATATGGGCGATCCTCATAATAACTGGTTGGCACCCTTGTCCGAAGGAGGGACATGGCGTCAAAGGTGATGCGATGGTCGATATGGGTTCCAATTCCGAGCGGACAGTAAACTTTAACCGGACGAAGTTGGCTGCAGAGATTATCAAGGACTTTGGCGATCTCTTCCGCGTAACCGATATCTTCTGGAGTAGTGTCAAAGATGATTCGTCGAAAAGAATTGTAAAAAGACTGACGAAAAGGAGCGTCAGGAAAGCCCAACCAATATTCGCTCGCACCTAGGCTACGAACGGCATTTTTATCTTCATTTCGTCGCCGCGTGTAGAGGGCTCTGCTTTGACGATTGCTGCCGCCGTGGCTGAAGATCGTGACAACGATAACACGAGCGCCAGTTTGAACTTCGCCGAGGATTTTCGCCGGACACGAAAAAACGGCATCGTCGAGATGGGGAGAGAGAAAGAGAATCGTACTCATGCTCGGCCTTGGATCAATGCGGCTCCAATTCCGAAACCAAGAGTCAGGACCAACGTGCGCTGCTCCAGTGTTATACGCGGGTCACTCAGCGCGCTGAGTGCAGCCAGTTCAGCATCATTCACCAGCAAAACGGGGATGATAGATAATCGCATTAGCGACAAAACATCAGTGATCAGTCTATCATCACCTTCC
>JANLZV010000579.1:0-5294 GCA_031366425.1 Pyrinomonadaceae bacterium
CGTCTTCCGAATCCGCGAGTCGTCAGGCAAATTGATCGGCGTAACGCAGTGCCAGGAAACGGAGGTCTTCACAAACATCACGCCTGCATTTGGTTCAAACGGAAAGGTGTCGGTTACTTCCACGTCATCAAACTCGAGGTATTGATTTGCATGATTTGAGTAAAGGCTGCTGTCTTTCGGCCGACAGATAGAAGTGCCACCGCCCCACTCGGGCCGCCATTCTCCTTCGCACATAAGTGAAAGGACCAGAGTCACCAGCTTGCTGGGATTGTCAGTATGCGGACGTTGCGACCCGCCGTTGGTCGGCAAGGCGCTGAACTCGAAGCGCGACGTAAAATGTTCAGCCAATGCTCCGTCATCTATTTCCTCGCTCAATTGTGAACGAAGAAAAGATAAAACTTGTCCCTTGAAATCGTCGCTCTTAATGCCGTCGTGAAATTTCTGCCAGCGTGGATGGGCCGCGACAAAATCATGATAGGCATCGCCTTCTGACTCAGTCAGCAGATATTTGTTTCCCAGTGTTTCCCGATAACGAAAGTCACTCAGGGCCGGAAACGTGTCCGCCAGTTCGCGATAGAAAGCGGGCGGCAGAAAATCCCGGAGGTAGAAAACCGTGAACGGATCGTGCTTCACTGCGACGTTGCTCAAGTTGAACATCTGCATGAGATCTCACGGTCTATGAACGGTTATGACTAAGCCAGGCGCGAAATGCGGTGTGCGAGTCGATTTCGAAAGGTGCTGACGCCAGAGTCAAATGGCTGCAGTCTGCTTCGCCGCGCACCCGCACCATGGGACGATCTCGATTCGTCGTTCGACTCGTGACGAACCTCACGATAAATCCGATCCGGGGTTCGTCGGATGTATTTGGATTTGACCCATGAATAATGGTGCTTTCATGCAGCGACATTTCACCAGGTTCCAACACTACGTCCTGAGCCAGATTCTCATCGACCACCCGGTTGATTCGCTCGCCGCGCCGGTTCAGCAGATTGGGATCGTCACGAATATTGTCATGCGCCAGCAAACCCTCCTTATGCGATCCGGGGATTACACGCATGCAACCATTCGCGCGATGGCTCGGCGTAAGCGCGATCCAGGCCGAAGTTGAAGGCGTCAGATTCCATCCGGAGTAGACGCTGTCCTGATGCCACGACACGTAGCTGGCATCGCGCGGCGGCTTATGAAAGACCAGGGTGCCGTCGACCAGGAGGTTATCGCCCAGCAGATCCTCGACTGCGTTCAATAGTCCGTTGTGAGTTATCAGGCGATAGGCCCAATCGAAAAAGAGATGAAGGCTATCAAATCGTTTTAGCGACGACTCACCATAGTCTGCTGCGATTGACTCGAGCGCGCTTCGAAAAGACGAGACCTCAGTCTCCGAAAACACTTTTATCGGAAACACGATACCGTCGCGCCGGTATTGTTCGAGTTGCGGTGGCGAAAGTTTAGTCGACACTTACAGCGCCTTCCTGTCGTTCAAAGAAGATCGGAGTTCGCCTGAATTACACTTATGACGGAGAGACCCGGTTAGTCTGTTTGATAGAGAAACGAATTTCGCACCAGGAACTCCTTGTTCTTTTTCATCACTGCCAGATAAGCATCAAACGCATCCTTAGGATACTTTTTCGCAGCCATCATCTGCTTCATTTCGCGTTTCCATTTCGCCGTAGTGGCTTTGTCGCCGTTCATTTTTAGAAACCCGCCAACCAGCGCATCCCAATCGCGGAGTCGCTCCAACATTCCCTTACTAAACATCGGTTGCAAATCCGGATTGGTCAACAGTTCATGCTGCGTTTTCTGATACGCCTTCTTCAGTTCCGCGTGGGCCAACTTCTGGGCCTCGGCGTCTACTTTTTTGCCGACCCGGTAAATACTTTGAAGACACCCGACTTCACTGGCCGCAAATCGCTTCGGATCCGTTCGATTCCAGATGTAACGTTCATCCAGGGTCATGTTTGGGATATCGCCGTGCGCGAAAAATCGCCCGTTCGGCGGATTCGGAAGCACCATCGCGTCGTGATCCAAAAAAATCGCCTTCACTTCCCAGCTGCCTTCATGCCAGAAACTCTTGAGAGCAACATTGCGAGCTACAAAAGATTCTCCCCGCGTGTAACCTCTCACGGCCAACAGCGTCCCCCAAAACTTTCCGATTTGTTGCAGCAGCGACTTGTAAATCAGATCAGCCCTCATGCGATTCTCTGCCACGGACAACGCAGCGGTCACATACTGTTCGTGATTCAGGTAGGGTTCATCCGGCGGCTGGTGACAACCCAATACCTCCTCCAAAATTGTATCCGCAAATGCCTGGGCATCGTCGGCCGTGTAATCGACCTTCAGCCCCTTCCTGAAATAGTTCGCCGGCCCATCAGCGGCTAGATACGCGGCCAGCTTGTCCAAACGAAACGAACTAGTGCCGCTGAGAATTGCCTGCGCCGGTTGCACCTGGCCCAGAAACTGTGCGGACAGTCCCCAATCACCGGGCATATCCGGCAGGTTTGTATTACCTTCGCTCTTAAACGCCGCGACGGATTCCTTCATCGCTCGTCGCATCCCACGAAATCCTTTGCCAAAGTTTTCGGGTTGAGTGAAATAGCTCAACGTTTGCGTCGGCCCGTTGGGTGACGGCAGCGAAGAAATACTCGTCCGCGTGATGTAGTTGCCCATTGGCACATCGTCTCTGTGCACTAGCCGATAGATTTGAGCGAGCTTGGTCGCTTTGCCGACTTCATAACGCAAGAGCCACTGCATGCTCCCACCGTCGAGACGATGCGATGGCGGCACCGTGTATCCATTGCGAGAGTAGACGACGTTTAGCGAATGCTCGCCGCGCCGGCCGGCCCTTTTTATTTCGAATTCGACGTCGCTACCGGGCAGCTTGATAACCAGCACGACAGTTGTTAACGGATATTCCACCAGGGCGTTGATCTCGGAGCTGGTCGTTTCCGAAACCCAATAGATATCTGATCGGGCGCAGAGTCTCTTCAGCACGTTGGCTTCAAAGTCCGGCAACCGCTTCAGGGCGCGCTTCATTTCACTTTCGACCCGATCGGGTTCAGATGTGTCCCGGTCTCTGACGCCGTCGGTTATCTGCAACTGTTTCTTTATCTCAGCGACTGTCTCCTCAGGCGTAAACAGATAACGGGCCAGTGACAACTTGCAGTCCTGGCGCGACAACTGGATGAATTCACGCAAAGCCGCAGGTGAAGTTCTTGCCCCTTGAATCTTATTGTGAACTCTATTTAACCGGGCCAGCTTGGTCCGAAACTCGCTGATGAAGGGACGAAGTTCGGTCGTCGAGAAACCCTCGCGCAGCACTGACGCCACCACTCCGATGCTCAGTCCGGCTGCGGGCTTGAGCTTTAGCTGGACCAAAAGAAAGTCAAACTGGTCCGGCTTGCCCACATCGAGTTTCAATATCTGATGCTCAAGCATCAGGATTGCGAGCCGCCTCACATCCCAAGGGACCTCATGCTTTTGCCGCGCGAGGTTGAGGAGTTTCAGACAGAATTGCTTGCTATATGCTTTCCGCCGCAGAAACTCGTCAAGTAGCGCAGCCGCTAAATGCACGTCAGAAAACTTATCGGCAAGTAGACTAAGCGAGCGGCTTCGGCTTGAAACAACACCAATCCTTCCACGATTTCTCATACGCAGGATTCAAGCTCTCTTAGAAGAAATGGGTAGTCGGTCAGTCTCAAATAGAAAGTTCGATAGACTCCAGTTGTCGAGGCGCAACGACAGCTAAAGCCTATCGGACATCAAGCTGGACCACGTCCGAAAAATGGATTCGTTTGCAGGGACCTTCAACGGGCGCCGTTTCGATCCGGCTGCACCAGAAATCAAAGCGACGCCCGCGAAGTAGTTGGAACGTTAACGCCGGAACCCCGGGCTAATATTCGGTAGGACCATCTGTCACCAGGATGTCCCACCGCCAGGGTTTACCGACCTTTGAGCTTGCCGCCAAGCTTACCGCCCCCTGCAGGCTTTCCGCCTCCATCTTTTTTGCCGCCCCCACCCTTCTTTCCACCAACGGTGTAAGAGCCTTTGACGTATTTCTTGCCGCCGCCCTTCTTCTTACCACCGCCGTTCTTCTTGCCGCCACCCTTCTTCTTCTTGCCCTTTTTCTTCTTGCTGTCGGTGCCGATGTTTAGGGCGATAATCAAGGCGTTGGCCAACGCTTCAGCGACATAGCGAGGCAGTTGAATGGTGACGATGTCCATTTTGCCATAATCGGCCTTGCCGCCTTTGCCCTTGCCTTTACCTTTTGGTTTGGGTCTCGGGAGACCTCCCTTTGGGGGTTTGGTGCCACCACCTGTACCAGGTTTTCCGACTGCCATAGCCTTCCTCCTAACTGTTGAAGAACAAGTGAGAAAAATTTGTTAACGCTAACTACCCAAATCCTTTCGAATGTTAGGCCGCAACCACGACCCGATTTATTGCTTAGCCGATCAACTACGGCTTAGCATCCTTATTGATTGGCTGCCTGATGAAGCCCTCGCGGTCCTTATCGGTCTCCTTCGGAGCAGCAGCTGGCGCAGGCGGCGCCTTCACCGGAACGCACGCGCCATTCGGAGGTTGCGGGCCAACAAACGGTGCGCCAACTCTAAACAGGCCCCATGCGCCGAGCTTGGCCTGACTGGGGAGAAACACGCTGTAAAGGTAATCTCCCGGCGTTCCTGATTCGCCGCCGGCCTTCTCAAGCACGATTTCGAAATGATCGGTTGCGCCATGGTTATCGCGCGACCCCAACGACTGAGACAGGCTGTTGTCTCCTATCTCCGTCGATTCGTTTGCGTACGGATTCCGCTGCCACGAGTGACCGTGCACCGTGAAGACCTGAGACGTTCCGGTACCAAATGGATGGGCCATGCGGAAGCGCACCTTGTCACCAATGGCGGCCGTGAACACTGGTGTCTCCGGATCCAAATTCCCGACTAGCTGGTCAGACAGCATGCAGGAGAAGTCCTTCGTAACGTTGCTGGCGGGATAGCGGAAGGTCTTTGGTTCCGTTCCGTAGTTAACCGCACTACTGTTGCCGCCCGAAATCCTGATGGCATCGCTAATCATCGCGACAAACTCGCGGAAGGTTGAGCCGTCCGCTTTCGTGACCGTTGCCGAAGCGCGAGACGTGGGCGGTTTTTCCACAACTCCGGAACCGGCGGGTGGAGGATCGCAAGACCTTAAGTTGCCAGCCTCGCCGCAGAGCCAGGTGGATCGTTGCGGCTCAATGATCATGGATCCGAACAAACTATTCGAGGCCTGAAACAGCGGATCAGCCGGGAAGAGGTTGAGCGTGC
>JANLZV010000686.1:0-2770 GCA_031366425.1 Pyrinomonadaceae bacterium
GGCGGTCTTCGCTGATCTCAGTCGCCAACCATGCCTGTACGATCTCGCGCATTGCACTATTCGTGATCGGGCCGCTGCCCAACGTCAGCACATTCGCATCGTTATGCTCACGCGAGTTGCGTGCGACCTTGACCGAATAACACGCCGCGGCGCGCACACCGGGCAGCTTGTTGGCCGTCATGGCGCTGCCGACACCCGCGCCGTCGATCATAATTCCCACTTCTGTCGCGCCTTCCGAGACACTTCTGGCGACCGCGTAAGCAAAGTCGGGATAGTCCACCGCCTCCTCTGAGTTCGTCCCAAAGTCATGGACCTGATGGCCCAGCTCTTTCAGCAGCGACTTCAACTCTTCCTTCATTTTGAAGCCGCCATGATCGGAGCCCACTGCGATCAGCCTGAGCACCCCCGAGCCGCGCCGGGGTACGCGACGAACAATTTCAATCCCCTTCTCACGCACAATGTCGGCGGCAAGTGGAGTCAGCCGCGCGCCTTCGGCAATCCGCAACACTGCTCCAGCGTTCAAATCCTTGACGTCGTCTTCAGTGATCACGGTCTTGGACGATTCGTCGCGCGCGTTTGAAACTTCAGTGGCCGTTTTAGGTGTTTGAGGAGCAGTCTCAATGAAACGCGTGGGGTTGTTAGAGGCGGTCGGTCCAGTTGCTCCGACCGCACTTCGATCGCCGCTCGGCTCTTCGGGCAGCGCGTTGTCGAGCACTTCGCGGACCAGCGCCCTAATCCGATCGCGTGTTTGATTGTCAGGCATTTTGGTTTAGTCGAAAGCGTTAAATGCTTACTGCTTACTCTTTCTACCCGAGCGATTCATCTCTCAAATCCAACAATCGACCAGCCGAAGCAACTACCTTCCCTTTTCGCATCTTCAAGTCGACGCGGCCGACATAGATTCCACTTCGGCCGACCTGGAAGATTATGGTATTGCGGCCTGACGGTTGCTTCGCGATTACCGGCTGGTCCATAAATGTGTGCGTGTGACCGCCCGCGATAAAATCGATACCATCAACTTGCGCCGCCACCTGGGTGTCGCCGATTTCGCCGCCCTTCGCATTCGGGTAGTAACCAAGGTGCGTCATTCCCACCACCAGCTGACAGTGTTCCTTCTCGCGTAACAGTTTCACCACCCCACTCGCCGAGCTGACGGGATCAAGATACTTCACCCCCTTAAAGTTTTCCGGCGTGATCAGATTGGTGGGACTAATGCCTAAACCAAAGAGGCCGATGCGTACGCCGCTCAACGTGCGCACCACGTAAGGCTTAACCCGGTTCTCGATCGCCGTACCATGCACATCGTAGTTCGCTGAAACAAATTCAAAGTTGGCAAACTTCATCGCGGCCGCGAGGGCATTCACGCCGTTGTCGAAATCATGGTTTCCCAAAGTCACCACGTCGTATCCGATCAGCGACATGGCTTTGTATTCAACTTCGCCGCGGTAAAAATTGAAGTAAGGCGTGCCCTGAAAAACGTCGCCGCCGTCGATCAAAAGCGTGTTTGGATTCTCCTTGCGAATGCGTTTGACGAGCGTGGCCCGCCGCGCCACTCCACCTTTACCGGGATACTGCTTATCGTTTTCCGGCAATGGATCGATCTGCGAATGCGTGTCATTGGTATGCAGAATCGTGATCAGCGTCTCGCCGCGGCGAACTTTTAATAGCGGCTTCGTGAGAGCGGCCATGGCCTGTAGCGTCGGCGTCGATAATAAATTCAGCGACGCGAGCGCCACTCCGCCGGCGATCGAGGCTTTCAAAAACTTGCGCCTGTTTATCTCACTAGTCATTAGGCGGTTCCTCCGTGCCCGCGGAAGCATCCTTATCAAAAACAAATCGGCCATCAAGCTTCGACTTGATTTCACGGCCCGCCGCAGTTTCAGCTTTCACGTAGTCTGTGATGGCGTCACGAATGGTGAGATTGAGCGGTCGAATATTTTTCGCTTCTTTCAACACCACGGCGTAATCACCGCCAGCAACTTTCAAAAGATAGTCGATGCTGATCACGGTATACGTGGCCGCCGGATCGATCTCTTTCTCGACACCTTCAACCAGCAAGCGTGCTGTTTCGAGTTCGTATTTCTTGTCGGCAGTAATGCGAAACTTGATTCGCGCGCCTGACTGCGCATCGCGTTTAGCTACGACAATTCGCAGCAGGTCGAGCACTTGAGCACCGCTCAAATCAAACGATACGAGCGCATTCTCAAAAGGCAAGAGTTCGAAAATATCGCGTTGGCGCAGTTCGCCTTCGGCGATCACGGTTTTGCGCAAGCCACCGGCGTTTGTCACCGCCAAGATGATCGGCTGGCCCAGCTTCCGGCTCGCTGCGTCACGAATCCCATCAGAAACAAAGTTACCCATCGAACTCGCGCCGGCGCCGCCTTTTCGCAGGTCGCCCCTAAGCCGGCCAACGACTACTTCAAGCGCCTTCACCTTTGGGCTGTAAACCGTCAGCATCCGATCAACGGCCGGGTCGTTTGGAATCGTGGCATCTACACCCAACAGCTTAGCGTCGACCCGAGCATCAGGCTTGGGGGTCGGCGCAGTGCGCGCTGACTGGGAAAATGCAGCCTGGCTTCCCCCAGTGAAGAGGCAAAGCAGCATCGCCAGGCGGAGTAGCGTAAGTTTGAGCTGTGACACTGAAATGGTTCCCTTTTCGAAGGCTGCAGTTTTCTGGAAGAACCTATTGATGCCGATGGCCGGCAGCTGCGTCAGGCAAAAATAAAACAGCCGGAAATTCTCGGCGCCGAAAGCTGCATTGACCTGTGGA
>JANLZV010000718.1:0-3430 GCA_031366425.1 Pyrinomonadaceae bacterium
TCGCTCGCGGGCAAAGTGTCTTCGGGCGGAGTGGTCGATGCTGCCGCGACCCTCCGCGCGGTAAGGGGTAATCCATATCAAGGCAACGGCGGCGGAAACCAAGGCGGGGGCAACAACGGTAATGGCCTGGGAAATGGTCAAAATAATGTCCCGGCGGCTTTGCGACCGGATACGAGCGGCCGCCGCGCGAATGGCAGAGAGGGCCAACGCGGTCAGGTTCCTACTGCCGCGCAGGGCGCTCCGGGAAATAACCTGCCCAACCTGACTCAGTTGCGCAACCTGAGACCGGCAGCGCCCCATGCGAGCCAGCCGATTCAATCTAACCTCATGTGCGCGGACTGCGACCCCCAGAGCGGCGGTGGCGGCGCTCAAAATTTCCCGGCGGGTGATCCCAACTTCTCAACTGCGCGTACGCTGCCACAAAACGAAACGGGTCAGACGGCAGTGGACCTCGGCTCGCGTAATTTCAACTGGAGTCAGACGCTCCTGAGTCTGGCGGGACGTTCAGGCATGGATCTCAATTTGTCGCTATTCTACAACTCGCTGGTCTGGACGAAGGACGGTTCTTACATTAAGTACAATGCTGACCTTGGCACCCCTGCGCCTGGGTTTCGCTTAGGACTCCCCACCTTGCAGCAGCGGCACTTAAATTCGCAATCGGGAGCTTTCTCGTATTTGATGGTTACGCCTTCTGGTGGACGAGTCGAGATGCGCGAAACCGGCATCGGCGTTTATGAGTCGACTGACGGTGGATATACGCAACTCAAAGAGAACACCACCTATTACAGCATTATGGCGCGCAACGGCCTATCCGCGGCGGTGGCGCAATCGTCAACGGCGAATGGCGCGCAGATTGTTCAATGGCCCAACCCCTGGACCAATGATCCGAATTTTGAATGGCAGTTGGTGCCGACTGATTCAGGTTTTTACAAGCTGGTTAATCACAACAGCGGGAAAGTTGCCGCCGTGGCCGCTGCGTCATACGCAAACGGCGCAAACGTGGTGCAGTGGGACTGGTCAGAAGGCGCATATGAGAAACAGTGGCAGATAATGCCGAACGGGAATGGTTACTACAAACTGATCGCCCGCCACAGCGGAAAGGCGCTACAAGTTGGAGTTGGTCAAGGGGCTTACTTGCAGCAATGGACCTCCACGGGCGCGGCCTCGCAACAATGGCAATTCGCGCCGCTCCCGTCGGACACAGTAACCGTGACCACCTCGGATGGCACGCAATACACCTTTACGCACGTTGCCGTGAATAACGAATATCGCTGCACTCAGATCAAGGACCGCAATGGCAACTTCATCTCTGCTTCTTACGATGCGACCAACGGTCACTTGCTGACGATCACTGACACGGCCAATCGCCCGATCACTTTCGCTTATGATTCGAATAACAATCTGCAAGCAGTTCGTCAGACCTGGGCCGGCGTCGCGCATGACTGGGCCACTTTCTACTACGGGGAAGTAACGGTGGCGCCGCAGTTCGGCAGCGGACTATTCGTTAATGGTCCCACCAACAACCTGGTTACCGTCCTGACGCGAGTTGATCTCGCCGATGGATCTTCCTACCGTTTTGATTACAACGCCGCGTTCGGGCAGGTGAAGCAAATTAATCACTTCGCAGCGGATGACCACTTGCTGGCTTACACTTCATATAACGTGGACGCGAGCACAGGACAAACCGACTGCCCGCGCTTCACCGAGCGCAGGGATTGGGCACAGAATTGGAACGGAGACGACAATGGACAGGCCGTGCCGAGCGAGGAGGCGGTAACTACTTACGCCGTGGCCACCGATAACTCGTGGACCAAAGTAACAGCGCCTGACGGCACAGTCTACAAAGAGTATTTCGCCACCTCGGGCTGGCAGACCGGGTTGACTACTGAAACCAGGAACTATGCCAACGCTGCCGATGAAGCTGCCGATGTCCGGAAGAAATGGACGACTATGACCTGGACGCAGGATGATGAGAGCTTGTTCTATCCCAAGAATCCACGCGTTACGGAGTCAAACATCTATGACGCCGAAGGGAACCGCAAGCGCGTCACGATCAATTACGGCGCCTATGCTGCCTATAGCTTGCCTTACGAGGTGAGCGAGTATGCTGCCGACGGCGCGACGATTGTTCGCCGGACTGTTACTGATTACAACCTGAGCAGCGCATACCTCGACCGACGCATCATTGGTCTGGTTAGCGCGGTTAATGTTTTCGATCAAGCCACTGGCGCTTCAGTTTCAAAAACAACCTTCGAATATGACTGGGGCGGTGAGTATCTGGCTGCCACGCCGCAAGCCGCGACGCAGCATGACCCAAACTACGGCGCCAGCTTTGTCACTGGTCGTGGCAATCTATCAGCGGTTTCTCGCTGGGACGTAACCGACATTAACAACTCCGCGAAAGCGATCCAGCAACAGCGGCTTGGTTACGACGAGGCCGGCTGCGCGTTATTCGCGCGTGATGCTCTCGGTCATCAGACCAGCGTCAGTTATGCCGATTCATTCTCGGATGGCGGCAACAATCGCAATACCTTCGCTTTCCCGACGACATTTACCGATGCCGAAGGTTACCAGTCGTTCACGAAGTACAACTTCGACTACGGCGCAGTTACCTGGAGACAAACGCCTGCGCCAAACACAGGTCAGCCACCAACAACGAGCTTTACTTACGATTCAATAGGGCGGATACAGCGGGTAACAAATAATCTTAATCAAGCCTTCACGGAATTTGTCTACCCAAACTCCATGACCGAGGTCAATCAATTCACTACCATTGACCCAGGCTCGATCACTAATAGTGCATTGAGAGCTTTTGTGACTACATTGTTCGATGGCGCCGGTCGTACGCGAGCCACCGCCGCCGACCATCCCGGCAGCAGCGGCGGGCTCACCGGTCAATACTTCATCTACAACAATCTGGGGCGACTGGTTCAGCAATCGAATCCCACGGAGATGACGGACCAGTGGGTGGCCACCGGCGATGACGTTTACAACGCCCAAACCGGCCAGGGCGGCTGGCAGTATTCAATCCAGGCTTACGATTGGAAAGGTCGGCCCACAGTAACTACAAATACAGACGGCACGCAAAAAGTTGCCAGCTACGGGGGCTGCGGCTGCGCGGGCGGAGAAGTTACGACGGTGCAGGATGAACATGGACGGCAGCGGCGTTTGAGCAAAGACAACCTCGGCCGGCTTTGGAAAGTTGAAGAGTTAAACTGGAACGCCAGTGTCTATGCGACGACCATTTACACTTACAATGTGCGCGACCAGCTCACGCAGAGCAATCAAGCGAACCAACTGCGCAGCTTCGCCTACGACGGTTACGGAAGATTGCAAACGCGAACGACTCCGGAACAGGGCGCCACAAACTACAGTTACAACGCGGACGCCACGACAAATGTCATGACTGACGCGCGCGGCGCGACCACGA
>JANLZV010000749.1:0-4915 GCA_031366425.1 Pyrinomonadaceae bacterium
GAGTCTGCGCTTTCCTATCCCTTCCCCGGTTGGAACGAAGGTTTCACTACGACAGCGCCCATCATTTTTCTGGTGCTCAAGGGACAAACCCAAATTCCCGCGGACGAAAAACTGATCCTCGACATCACGCCCGTCGATCAAGTTGTATCAGTAATGCTCGCCGTTACCGCCCAGGCCTGCGTCGAGCAACCGGAGTTGGTCCATCAGGCCGCCACCGGCGATTCCAATCCGGCTAATATGGATCGCATTATCGGCCTGGTCGGGCTATACAAGCGCCGCCATTTTCAAGAGAAGACGACGGGAACGAAATTCCTGAATGAAGTGGCCGCGCGGATGGAGCCGCGCCGGGTTCAGACAGAGACCTTTGAAAAGCTTTCGGTACCAATGTTCAACCGGGCGGCAAAGCGAGCCTCATCATTGCTCGATCGCGCTAAGCCGCGCTGGGGCGGCGGCCGCGCTGTTGACGTCATTGACCGGCTGAAAGCAACCGTAGATCGGGTTGAAGAGATTACCCAGGAAACGAAGGAGGCCTTCGATCTCTTTCGCCCGTTCACGATCGAGAATGCTTACATCTTTCGTTCAGACAACGTCCGATCGCTCTTCGGGCGGATCAGCGAAGACGAGCGTGGCTTGCTTGGCTGGTATCCGGAAAAATTTGATTGGTACGACTACTGGCTCAACGTCCATCTTCCCGGCCTGAAAAAGTGGGTGTTTCCCACGCTCGAAGAGGAGATGCGCGCTCAACCAAAGCGCATCTATACCTATCGCGATCTGCTGGAACTATTCGAGACTTCCGCCAAACGTCATTCAGCGCGGGTGGCGATGCGCATCGAACGCGATGGCCGTCACGAGCAATACACATATGCTGACTTGCGCGAACTTGCGAATCGCGCCGCGGGTTTCCTCGCCGCCGCGGGCATTAAGCCGGGCGATCGAGTCATGCTCTTCAGCCAGAACGCGCCGGAATGGGGCATGACTTACTTCGGGGTGCTCAAGACTGGTGCGAGTTGTATTCCAGTCGATCCGGAAAGTTCTCTTGATGAAGTGATCAACTTCGCACGAGCAGGCGAGGCCGCCGGGATTGTTCTTAGCGAAAAGCTAAACGCGGATCATCCTGATTTGCGCGAGCGGCTCTCGCAGGAAGGACTCAAGGTGCGCACCTGGACGTTTACTGAGGTGTTTGCGGTCCCGGACGAAGAGACTGAAGGCGCGCGACTCGCCCTACTGCCGAACCGCGTAACTGCCCAATCGCTGGCTTCATTGATCTTTACTTCGGGCACCACCGGCCGGCCCAAGGGCGTGATGCTTTCGCATCGCAACCTGACCAGCATGGTTTCGATGCTGTCCTCAGTCTTCGATATGAGTACGAAAGACGGTGTGCTCTCCGTTTTGCCGCTCCATCACACGTTTGAGTTCTCCACCGGATTTCTCACGCCGCTTAGTCGCGGGGCGCAGATCACTTATCTACCGGAGTTAACCGGGGAAGCGCTGGCGGGTGCGATCAAAAATGGCCATGTGACCGGCATGGTCGGCGTCCCAGCTCTCTGGGAACTACTTCACCGCCGGATCAAAAATAAACTCTACGAACGCAGCGACTGGATCGGCAAAACTGCCGACACGATGATCCAGGCGAACGCATGGCTGCGCGACAAGACGCCGCTAAATCTTGGCCCACTCGTCTTCTATCCAATCCACGAAGGACTGGGGGGCCGCATTCGTTATTTCATCAGCGGCGGCTCAGGTCTGAATGAAAAAGTCCAAAAAGATTTCCAGGGGTTGGGATTCACAATTCTCGAGGGCTATGGGCTTACGGAAGCTTCACCGGTGTTGACTGTCACAAGACCGGAAAACCGAATGCTGAGAGGAAGTGTGGGGCGACCCTTGCCGGGTGTTGAAGTAAAAATATCGGAACCGGATTTGAGCGGTGTCGGCCAGGTGATCGCTCGTGGTCCAAACGTGATGCTGGGCTATTACTCCGACGAGAAGGCTACTCGCAGCGCGCTCGTCGAACGCTGGCTCTACACCGGCGATTTGGGAAGGCTCGATGACGACGGAAACCTTTTCCTCGTCGGTCGATCAAAAGAAATTATCGTCGACACCAACGGCAAGAATGTTTATCCGGACGAACTTGAAGAGATTTACCAAAATTCGGTTTACGTTAAAGAGCTAAGCATCGTGGGCTTAACGGATGGAGTGGGTGAGAAAATCGCTTGCCTGGTCGTACCTGACGATGAATTTGACATAGCCCTGTCGCGAGCTGATTTACGACGTCAGGTTGAAGAGCATTTTCGCGACATTTCCGCTTCGCTTCCCTACTACAAGCGGATCAAGGTTTTGCATTTCACTGATGAAGAGTTGCCCCGCACCGCAACGCGTAAGGTGAAGCGCGGCGAAGTCGTCACCCTGCTGCAGGCGCTGGAGGCAACCGGAAAAGTCGATAAATCGAGTGGGGATGGACCAGCCAGTTCCGAAAGCAAATGGCTGATTACGCTCGTAGCAAACGTCAGCAATCGCCGGCCGGAAGAAATTTCGCTCAACTCGCGCCTTGCAGACCTCGGCTTTGACAGCTTGATGTTTGTCGAGCTGGCAAGCGCGATCGAAAACGCGGGAGGCTCAATTTCCGCGCCCGAACGGCTAAATGAAGTTCAGGATTTGCGCGAGCTCGCAAGCGTAGTCAGCCGGCGAGCGAGTACCGCCGCTGGACGCGACAACACCAGAACCGAAGAGCGTCGCAGTGACGAAGAAATCGCAGTGCCGTCGTTGATCAGTTCGGCCGGGAACAAAGCCGGAGACGCGTTGCAGTGGCTTTTCTACAATCGTTTTCTTGATACGCACTACGAGGGCCAATCAAACGTTCCGGTACATACCAATTTTATCGTCGCCGCCAACCATTCGTCTCACCTCGACATGGGATTGACCAAGATGGCTTTGGGAAGCGCCGGAAAAGATCTGGTCGTCCTCGCCGCCGCGGATTATTTCTTCGACACTAAATATAAACGCGCGGTGATGGAAAACTTTACCAACCTCGTGCCGATCGAACGCACTGGTTCGCTGCGACAGTCGTTGCGACATGCACGATCGTTTCTCGATCGAGGTTACAACGCGCTGATCTTTCCAGAAGGCACGCGATCGGTCACCGGCCAAATGACCGACTTCAAACCTGTGATTGGTTATCTATCGCTCCACGCCAGCGTGGGAATTCTTCCCGTCTATCTGCATGGCACGCATGAAGCGATGCCGAAGGGTTCCAGGGTTTTGAAAAGCCGGAACGTGGGAGCCCGCATCGGGCGTTACCTGCCCGCTGAGGAGCTTGAGGAGATGACGAAGGGAATGGCTCGCGCCGATGCGTATCGCCTGATTGCCGCACGCGTAAAACACGAAGTAGAAAACCTGCGCGATAACGCTCGGCGAGAATTTGATCCTGCCGAGTTAAGGAAACGTTGGAAGGCGGAGCGCCGCGCCCAGGTAGCGGGCAAAGATGAGTCTTCAGAATAACTAAGAACTCGCGAAGATCATGGCAACCAAGAGTCCAGGAAAACGCTCGGCGCGGATGACGCCCGTCAAAGTGAGTACGAAGCGGCGCGCGGCGATTGAAAAGCGACCGCGGCCGGCCACCCTCGTGACCGGCGGCACCGGTTTCCTCGGCGCTCACCTGGTGCGCCAGCTCGTGGCCGAAGGCGCGAAGGACATTCGCGTGATGGCCACGTCAATTCCCGATTGGCTGGTGGAGCTGGGCGTTGAAACGTTTGCGGGTTCGATAACCAACGAAGGGGATGTGAAGCACGCGGTCGAGGGGATCAGCGAGATCTATCACCTGGCCGGAAAAGTTTCGCGGGAAAACGAAAGTGCCAGGGAAATGTACGGTGTTCATGTGGAAGGAACGCGGCTGCTGTGTGAAGCCGCTAAGGCGGCGAACGTAAAAAGCATTGTGCTCGCGTCATCAAGCGGCACGATAGCCGTCACTAGCGACGGTGATCTGGTTCCCGACGAGTCCTATCCACCGCCGATGGAGATCATTTCTCGTTGGCCCTACTACGCCAGCAAAACGTACCAGGAGGTTGCCGCACTCGAAGTGTTCAACGGCAACGGCCGGCGTCTGGTGATCATGAATCCCAGCTTGCTGCTCGGCCCCGGCGACGATCGTTTGAGTTCAACCAAAGTCATCCTCGATTTCATGGCGCGGAAAATTAGTGCGGTCCCCAGCGGTGGTTTGAGTTTTGTCGACGTGCGGGATGCGGCCCAGGCTTTTCGCGTCGGGATGAAGAAGGGCCGGCACGGTGAACGTTATCTGCTTGGTGCTGCCAACTGGAATTTCGAGAGGTTTTTTGGCCGGCTCGCGCGGCTTACCAAAGTGGCAGCGCCAAGATTCGCCCTGCCGTCGCAATTCATGATCAAGGGTTCAAAGCTGGTTGATTCCCTCTTCCGTCAATGGGACATGGCCTCGCCAGTCGAACCAGGCGCCGTCGAGATGGCCCAATACTTCTGGTATCTCAACTGTGCCAAAGCTGCACGCGAACTCGGTTTCAAGCCCCGCGATCCTGGTGAGACGCTCCATGAAACAGTCGTTTATCTGAGAGAAAATTTTCTCGGCAGCGACGCGTTTGCCAAGTAAGGCTGCACGGATTTCCCAGTTTCAAATCAACGCCCAGGCCTAACGAATCTCATCGACGAGATCAGCAGATCATTCATTCCCCCAGCGCGGCATACTTGAACAAACGAAATCGATATTGCTGCCGGTCGCGAATATTTTTGGCAATCACGCCATGAAGGTTTTCGTCCCAACGGGTGTACTCGTCGATGAAACGATCAGTCGCTGCCTTATCGCCTTCGTACTGCACTGCTAAAACCTTCTCCAGCAATTTGCCCACCACGTCGTGATACTTGTCGTAGTTGATCCGCATTGTCTTGCTGGCGG
>JANLZV010000760.1:0-1893 GCA_031366425.1 Pyrinomonadaceae bacterium
ACGGCAACAGCAGGTTTGCGTAAGTACGATGCGGAACGGAACCGCATTTCTGGCGACCAATGATAATCGTGTGGGCCTGGCTGAGCGCGCCTGGATCGTCACCCATGTAAATCGAAAAGCTGACGCGTTCGTCAGTCTCGCAGGCGCTACAGTTACTCAAACTGTCTCGCGGGAGTTCGCGCATTTGGTTGAAGAGTTCAACCGCGCGCTCACGGTCGTCCCAAAACCTCTCCGCGCGATAACTTAGATTGGTGGCGGCGCGCAATCCATAACCAGCTGAACGCGACCGCGCCGCCAGATCGTCGAGCATTTCGTAAATTCGCGCTTTCGAAATACTGGGAAAGGAACAAACGTTCGCGAGGATCCATTTGTATTTCCAGAGGATCGCCCACTCGTCAAACCTGCCCGGGTTCTGGTCGAACTGGGCCAGCAACCACGCAAATGCGACGAGGGCTTTGTCTACGGCGCCGCCGAAGATACATGCACGCACAAACGCCTCGCGGGCGCGATACTGCAAACGTAACTCCCCCGCGAGGTCAGCCCGCCGCACGATTTCCTCGATCGCCGAAATCTGTTCGTCGCCTTCGCCGAGTTCGGAGGCCTCATGCAGCAGGTCTTCCAGTGTGAGTGCCGTCAAGCTCATTGAATCCAACCTTCGAAAACATCGGCTCCTCGCTA
Source organism: Pyrinomonadaceae bacterium (assembly GCA_031366425.1). Classification (GTDB taxonomy): domain Bacteria; phylum Acidobacteriota; class Blastocatellia; order Pyrinomonadales; family Pyrinomonadaceae; genus PSRF01. The sequence goes on from JANLZV010000760.1 coordinate 679, forward strand.
GATAAATCCCAACAAACCCTCGTTTAGCAGCGCCATCTCTTTGGAGTTGAGCGGGCGATGGCTCAGCAGAATTGCCTGGACGTAAAGCATTTGAATTGAAAGGCGCAGCAGCGTCTCATCTCGCATGCGGGTGATCTTGTAGACCACCGGATTGCGATAGTTGAAACAAAGCTGGGCCAGGGAGTCTTCCCCAAGTCCCGATTCCAAATCATCAAGCACGCTGGTCCAAAAAGTGTTTGCCACTTCCCTGGTCGACTCAATCGAGCGTTTGAACTGCACTTCGGCGCTGATGTTGTAAAGCGCCGGCAGTTCCTTCGGAGAAAACGCGCGAATCTCCACGAAGCACTTGAACGGCAGCAGAAGTTCGTTGGCGAGTTTGATAAATTCCGCCAGCTCGTCTTGCTCCTCAAGCGTCAGATATTCAAAGTTGTGCGTCAGCGTCTGGCTATCAACCATTTCCAACGCCAGGTGGGGAAAGACTTCGCCGACTTTTTGGATCAGCTCCGCATCGTAAGTGTACGCAGCGTTAATGATACATAACGACTGCGCTCCGGCGATGCGGGCGACTTGGCGAAACTGATCGCGGTCGGCCACGTAACGAACCACTTCATGGTCCCTCATGTATTCCGTCAGCGTCATGGTCCCCATGTTGGTTTCAAACGGCAACCAGTTAACGAAGATGCGAAAGAATTCTTCATCATCAACTGCGAGCGCTTTGATCGACAGAAAATGCAAATGTATCAGTTTCTTGAGACGCTCGGGATTCTCGGTGGCCAGATCGATCAGGTAGTGCCGAAGTTGCATCCCCAGCGCCGCCCGCGTGACGGTCAGCGCTTCATCTTCATAAAACGACTCACGCGAAGCAGTCGGACGCAGCTCGTTTGCGTTTACCACACACTTTACGAAGAACGCCCAATCCGGTAACAGTCCTTCAGTCTGCTCGGACAGCAGCATGTTCTTGAGGTAAACGCGATGAGTTTTCTTCATCGCCAGACTCGGTGAATAGGGCAGCACAAACGCCACGCCCGCAACGTCGCCGGCACCCGAGCGAATGGGGATATAGTCTAAAAACTCCGTCGCGAATTCAGTGCGGCCGTATTCGAGGTATGCTTCGCGTTCGAGCGACTCGTCGAGAAATTCTTCTTGCCAGGGGGGTCGCGCTTCATTTAGCCGGTTCGCTTCGGCGCCGTCGACAAAATTTATGGCAAACGGCAA
>JANLZV010000007.1:0-2177 GCA_031366425.1 Pyrinomonadaceae bacterium
CGCGATTGAGAAAGTCGATATAGTGACGGCGGACGAAGAAGTTTGCGTTGTCGATCGGGTTTGGACCCGTGGCTGAATCGTTGTCGGCAATCGTGATGTGGTGATCGCAGGTGAGCCGAGGCTCGCGCCGCTTCCCGTCACGCTGCTGAGCGACATCGTAAACGCTTCCCCAGTTTCATCGTAAGAATCATCCGAAAGAAAAACTGCAATGGTTTTCGACGTCTCGCCGGGCGCGAAGTTTAAAGTACCCAGCGTGATTTGGTAGTCACAACGGGAAGAGGCTGCCGCACTGATGACATTGCAATTAGCCGCGCCGGCGGTATCGTTTGTTGTGTAGTTAACGGTAGCGGTGCCGGTAATGTTGCCGGTGCGGGTGACCGTGATTGCGACGCTGCTGTCGCCCTCACCTGGGGCGTAGGTCGCCGAATTGAATTGGATCTGCGAAGGCGGCGTCGCCGCATGTTGCAAATCGGGAAACCAATCGAGGTTCGAATTCGTGGTGATTCGCGCGGGGTTCGTGCCATTCGCCTTCATCACAAACAGCTCGACCGTAGTCTCATCAGCAATCGAGCCGGAAGCAAAAATGATATTTGCGCCATCAAACGACCAGGTGGGAAACCCGTCGGTCACCGCATTATTCGTCAGTTGCACCCGATTGCTGCCGTTTGCGCTCATCACAAAGATCTCAATCCCATTGGGACTCATCGCATTTCCGGACGCAAACAGAATCCGGCTGCCGTCGGGCGAAAACGATGGCTGGCCGTCGACGATCGAATTGTTCGTCAGGCGCGTGCGGTTATTTCCGTCGGAGTTGATTACATAAATCTCAAAAGCGTTTGGATCAAACACGCTACTGCCGCCGCTCATAAAAATGATTTTCGTTCCATCCGGCGACCACGAGGGCACACCATCGATCGCCGAGTCCGTCGTCAGCCGGATTTGATTAGCGCCGTTTGCATCCATCACATAAATTTCAAACGTACTCGGGTTACGCAGATCACCGCGAACGAAAGCGAACTTCGTTCCGTCAGGCGACCAGGCGGGAAAACCATCGGCTGCAAAGTTGGTAGTGATTCGTGTTTGCCCGGTGCCATCGGCATTCATCGTGTAAATTTCGAAGTTGTTATCACGATCGCTCATGAACACGATTTTCGAATTGTCTGGCGACCACTTCGGCTGATCATCGTAGGCGGTGCTGGTCGTAATCCGGGTCTGATTACTGCCGTCAAGTTCCATCGTAAAGATGTCGTGATTGTCGCTATTCCGCACGCTGCCAAAGACGATCTTTGGCGCAACTGCGAGCTGAACCAAAGGCCGCTCGGTTCCCGAGGCGACCCGTTGCGCGCGCGACGACTCCCTGCGCAGCGCCGATTTAGTCGAAGCAAACACCTCGCTTTTGCACGTTTCAACCACGCCTAAAGCGAATACCAGAATTATTAGAAATCGAAATAAAAACGGACGGTTTAAGGCAGCGCAATTCATTCGAAAAATCCTTCCGGAGGGATGCGAGGGGATTGGAGGGGAAGGAACAACCTAACATGAAGGAGGGGTTAATGCCACTTCACTCTCTGAAAACACAACAATTGGCCACCCTGGATGGCGAGCGGGCGGGACCTCAGGGCCCGAAGCGCTGGCGATACTCGCCTGAGGTAATGAAGGCTTTTACCATTTCGGCGTTAACGAAATTGCCGTTGAACTGGACCAGCTTGGACAGCCAGAAGTCGTAGCCGGTGTAGTCAGAATCAGGATTCGTGTTCGGGTCGCGCCGCAGGTAGCCAAAGTACTGCATCAGCACAAACGCTTTGTTCTTTTCGTTGTTAGCGAGCGTCGAGTTTTCCGCCACGCGTCTGAGCGCGCGTGCCCGGGCCGCCGTGTCAGCAGTGTTAAGCGCTCCATTAAACTCATTGATCGCTGCACTTCGTTCCGCGTTAGTTGGCGTTACGCCAGCGTTCGTAAAGAGAGCGTCAACATATTGCGCAGGCGTGGAGATAACGAGGTAATTCGTCGTGAATCGCGAGCGCTGCACAAACGCAGCGATAAAAGCCTGCTTGTTGCTTTCAAGTAACTGGTCCGCTCCGGGTTGTCCAATCACTACTCCGCGGCCAATCTCCTGCGAGTCGGTCATGAATTCGGCGAAGCGCACGGTGGGGACGGGGAGCTGGTGCGTGCCGTTAAAG